>NZ_JBWKPU010000008.1:42163-228491 GCF_059418405.1 Pseudomonas sp. GW821-FHT09A09 | reverse complement strand
GCGTTATCAAGGACGCCATCGCCGGCAAGCCGGGCTCCTACAAGGGCGCGCGCGAGCAACAACCATCACAATAATAAAGGGGCACACCACGTGACCACGCCAGACAACGGCTTTGCAGAGATCACCCACCGCGAACTGGGCCTGAGGCGCCAGCTCACTTCCGGCCAGATGAGCATGATCGCCATCGGTGGCGCCATCGGCACCGGGCTGTTCATGGGTAGCGCCTACGCCATTGGTTACGCCGGGCCCAGTGTACTGGTGAGCTACGCCATCGGCGCGTTGATCACCTTGCTGTTGATGGGCTGCCTGGCGGAGATGACGGTGGCCCATTCCACCTCGGGTTCGTTTGGTGCCTACGCCGAGTTCTACATCAGCCCGCTGGCGGGGTTCCTGGTGCGTTACGCCTACTGGGCGGCGATTGTGTTGGCCGTGGGCGCCGAGGTCACGGCGGTGGCGATGTACATGAAGTACTGGTTCGCCAACGTGCCGGAATGGGTGTGGATCGTGTCGTTTTCCAGCGTGCTGATCCTGCTCAATGCGATCAGCGTGAAAACCTTCGGCAACTTCGAATACTGGTTTTCCACGATCAAGATCAGCGCCATCGTTGGCTTCATCATCCTCGCTGTGTACGTGGTGTTCGGCTCGGGCAACCCGGAATACGGCGTGCAGAACTACACGGCCCACGACGGCTTTTTCCCCCATGGCCTGAGCGGCATGTGGATCGCGGTGATTGTGTCGATCTTCAGCTACCTGAGCGTGGAGATGATCGCCGTGGCCGCCGGTGAAGCCGCCGACCCGGAGCAGGCGGTGAAGAAAGCCTTCCGCGCAACCATCGTGCGCCTGGTGGTGTTTTACTTGCTGACCCTGGCGTTGATGCTGGCCATCGTGCCGTGGAACCAGGCCGGGCAGACCCAGAGCCCGTTCGTCACGGTGATGCAGACCATCGGCATTCCCGGCGCCACCGGGGTGATGAATTTCGTGATCCTGATCGCGGCGCTGTCGGCGATGAACAGCCAGCTCTACATCACCACGCGCATGATGTTCAGCCTGTCCCGCGCCGGGTTTGCGCCCAAGGCCATGGGCGCCTTGAGCAAGAGCGGCATCCCGCTGAACGCGCTGTTGCTGTCCAGCTCGGGGATTGCCTTGGCGACGTTGCTCAACGTGGTGTACCCGGAAAGCTCGTTCACGCTGATGATGGCTATTTCCATGTTTGGCGCGATCTTCACCTGGTTCATGATCTTCCTCACGCATTTCTTCTTCCGCCGTTACCGCAAGCGCCATGGCGGGCCGAAGCTGTCGTTCCAACTGCGCCTGTTTCCCTACAGCACGCTGCTGGGCCTGGTGCTGATGGGCGCAGTCATGATCACCACCTATTTCACCGAGGCGTTCAAGATGACCCTGGTGTTTGGCGTGCCCTTCCTGCTGATTCTGTCGGCGGTGTACTACGGGTTCTTCCGCAAGGGCAGGGCCAAGGCGTCGAACAAGGCCTTGGCGTAACCGGGCAACTGTTCGAACGCACGCGCCGCGAGCAGCAATTTTCGGCAGGCCCAGTCTTCCTGCAAAGGCTGGGTGTTGAAACGCGGCGCCGACGGCCAGCGCTCCAGTGCCGCCTGGGGGACAATCCCCAGGCCCGCACCGCCGGCGACCATGCGCATCACCCCATCAAACCCTTCGGCGCGGATGCGCGTTTGCAGGCGGAATCCTGCGTGCAGCGCCTGTTCTTCCAGGTACACGGTCAATGCGCTGTTGGCAGCCAGGCCGACGAAGTCGTGTTGCAGGCTGTCGATAAAACTTCCTCCCGTGAAGGGGTGATCCAGCGGCGTGATGAGCACCAGCGGATCGTCGCGAAAGGGCAGGGTTTGCAGGCCATGGGTGTCCACCGCGTCGGAAATGATCCCGAGGTCTGCCGTGCCCTGACGCAGGGCTTGGGTGATGCGCAGGCTCGGCAGCTCTTGCAGGTCGATATCGAGGTTGGGGTGCTGGCGCAAAAAGTCCGCGAGCAATTCCGGCAGGTATTCACTGAGTGCTGTGGTATTGCACAGCAGGCGCACTTGGCCTTTGATGCCGTTGGCGTATTCCGCAAGGTCCTGTTGCAGGTGTTCGGCCTGTTGCAGCAACAGGCGGGCGTGACGGGCCAGGGCTTTGCCTGCGGGGGTGGGCGTGACACCGCGGCGGTTGCGCTCCAGGAACTCGATGCCCAGTGAGGCTTCCATCGCGCGGATGCGTGCGCTGGCAGCGGCCAGGGACAGATGGCTGCGGGCTGCGCCGGCGGTGATGTTGCCGGTGTCGAGGATGTGCAGGTAGAGGCGCAGGTCGATCAGGTCAAAGTGCATGGCGTGAGGTTCTCGGTGTCTGGGCGGGCCTCATCGCCGGCAAGCCGGCTCCTACAGTGGACTTCCTCCACACATCCCAATGTAGGAGCCGGCTTGCCGGCGATAGCGTCATCAGCCTCCCGCAAAAAAAGAGGCTGCCTCAGTATATGGCGAATTTCCGAACAGGCCGAAATCCCCCACAATCCCCCCATGAATACCTTCCTAGCGTTCTACCAAGATATCGGCCCGGCCCTGACGCTGTTGGTGATCGGCACCTTTCTGCTGGCCGGCACCGTCAAGGGCGTGATCGGCCTCGGCCTGCCTACCGTGGCCATGGGCTTGCTCGGCCTGGCTATGTTGCCGGCGCAGGCTGCGGCGTTGCTGATCATCCCGTCGACGGTCACCAACCTGTGGCAACTGGCGTTCGGCGGTCATTTGAGTGCGTTGCTCAAACGCCTGTGGCCGATGCTGCTGCTGATTTTCCTTGGCACCGGGCTCGGTACGCTGTGGCTGGGCATGGACGGCGGTGGCTGGGTGGTGCATGCATTGGGCGGCGCGTTGCTGGTGTATGCGCTGAGTGGGTTGTTCCTGCCCACCTTCAAGGTCAAGCCTGAAGCCGAGCGCTGGCTGGGCCCGGTGTGCGGTGTGATCACCGGCATCATCACCTCGGCCACCGGCGTGTTCGTGATTCCTGCGGTGCCGTACCTGCAAGCCTTGGGCTTGAACCGTGATCAACTGGTGCAGGCGCTGGGGCTGTCGTTCACCGTGTCGACCCTGGCACTGGCCGCCGGGCTGGCTTGGCGCGGCACCTTGGGCGGCGGCGAGATCAATGCGTCGCTGCTGGCGCTGGCGCCCGCGTTGCTGGGCATGTGGCTGGGCCAGGCGGTGCGCCAGCGCATCAGCGCGGTGCTGTTCAAGCGCGTGTTTTTCGTCGGCATGGCGTTGCTGGGCGCCCATCTGCTGATCAGCGGTTAAAGATCAACGCCTTATTCGTGCATTTTGATCAAATGTATTTTGCCGCGCCGCTGCTTATTCCGAGGGGGCAATGTCGATAGCCTGCCGGCAGACATTTCTAACCCTTTGGAATCCCCCCATGAAAAAAGTCCTCCTGCTCAACGGCGGCAAGCAATTTGCGCACTCCGACGGCCGCTACAACACCACCCTGCATGACGCCGCCGTGGCGGTATTGGACCGTGCCGGCATCGACGTCAAGGTCACCCACATCGACGCAGGCTACGACGTGGCCGAAGAAGTCGCCAAATACCTCTGGGCCGACGTGATCATCTACCAGATGCCCGGTTGGTGGATGGGCGCGCCGTGGATCGTCAAGAAGTACATCGACGAAGTCTTCACCGAAGGCCACGGCAGCCTCTACGCCAGCGACGGCCGCACGCGCTCCGATTCGTCGCAGAAGTACGGCAGCGGCGGCCTGATCCAGGGCAAGCAGTACATGCTGTCGCTGACTTGGAATGCACCGCAGCAAGCCTTCGACGACCCTACCGACTTCTTCGAAGCCAAGGGCGTGGACGCGGTGTACTTCCCGTTCCACAAGGCCAACGAATTCCTCGGCATGACCGGCCTGCCGACCTTCCTGTGCGTGGACGTGATGAAGCGCCCGGCGATCGAGGCTGACGTGGCGCGCTACGAAGAGCATCTGGCGCAGGTGTTCAATTTCTCGGTGTAAGCTGCCAGCAACCGAAAACGAGGACAGCCCGTGAAAGCCCGATCTGATGAGCTACAGATCTTTGTCAGCGTGATTGAGTGCGGTTCGATTTCCGCGGCGGCCGAGCAGGTCGGGCAGACGCCGTCGGCGGTCAGCCGCACCTTGTCGCGCCTGGAAGCCAAGCTCGACACCACGCTGATCAACCGCACCACGCGGCGCATGGACCTGACCGAGGAGGGCAAGTACTTCTTCGAGCAGGCCAAGGTGATCCTGGCGCAGATGGATGAGCTGGAAGAGCGCCTGTCGTCGCGTCAGAAAAAACCGGCCGGGCGGCTGCGGATCAACGCCGCCGTGCCGTTCATGCTGCATGGGGTCGTGCCGTACATCGCCGAATTTCGCAGCCTGTACCCGGACATCCAGCTGGAGCTCAACAGCGATGACCTGATCATCGACCTGCTGGAGCAGAGCACCGACATCGCTATCCGCATTGGTGTGCTGGCCGACTCCACCCTGCACGCGCGCTCCCTCGGTTGCACGCCGCTGCATATCCTCGCCAGCCCGGACTACCTCAAGCAGCACGGCACCCCGCAGACGGTCGCCGAATTGGCCGATCACACCTTGCTCGGCTTCACCCAGACCGAAACCCTCAACCATTGGCCGCTGCGTCATGTGGAGGGTGATCGCTGGCTGATCCAGCCCAGTGTGGCGGCGTCCAGTGGTGAAACCGTGCGGCATTTGGCCTTGGAGGGGCAGGGCATTTGTTGCCTGTCGAACTTCATGACCATCGACGACATCGAGGCCGGACGCCTGGTGCCGGTGCTGGAGAGCTACAACAGTGGGTATCGCCAGCCGATTCACGCGGTGTTCTACCGTAACTCGCAGTTGGCGTTGCGTATCCAGTGTTTCCTGGATTTTATGCAGGCCAAGCTGGCGCGGTATGCCTGCTGATTCGTGATCTTCGCGCAAGAGTGAATTGGGTGGGACGGGCTTATTCGATAGCCGTCGTCCCTTCATCATCTAGGCATACATCGAGTCGCACCCATCGCAGCCTCGCTTGCGCTCGACAACTCCTACACCCATCACTTACCCACTCAGGAGCACTCTCCATGAACGTATTCGTAACCGGTGCCGCAGGTTTTATCGGTGGTTCCATTGCCACTGGCCTGGTCAAGGCTGGCCATCACGTTACCGGCCTGGTACGCAGCGCCGAACAGGCGGCCGAGATGACTTCGCTGGGCATTACCCCCGTCATCGGCACCCTGGATGACGCTGCTGTATTGACCGAACAGGCGCAAAAGGCCGATGCAGTGATCAATGCCGCGAGCAGCGACCACCGTGCCGCCGTGGAAACGTTGCTCGCTGCGCTGAAAGGTTCGAACAAACCCTTCCTGCACACCAGCGGTTCGAGCATTGTTGGTGACGCGTCGGGTGGTAAATCCAGCGACGTTATCTACTTCGAAGATAACTTGCCCGAGCCGACGGTGGATAAAGCCGCTCGCGTGGCGATCGACAACCTGATCCTGGCCGCCGCCCAAGAAGGCGTGAACTCGGCAGTCATCTGCAATACCTTGATCTACGGCCACAGCCTGGGCGTGAAACGTGACAGCGTGCAATTGCCGCGCTTGCTCAAGCAGGCCCGCAAGAGCGGTGTGGTGCGCCATGTGGGCACCGGGCAGAACATCTGGTCCAACGTGCACATTGAAGACGTGGTGGCCCTGTACCTGCTGGCACTGACCAAGAATGTGCCGGGCACGTTCTACTTTGTCGAAAGCAGCGAAGCGTCGTTTATCGACATGACCACCGCGATTGCTCAAGCCCTGAACCTGGGTGAACCGCAGGATTGGCCATTGGCCGACGCCGAAGCCGAGTGGGGCTATGAAATGGCCAACTATGGCCTGGGCTCCAACAGCCGGGTGCGCGGCAAGCATGCGCGCGAGCTGCTGGGATGGGCGCCGAAGCGCACGTCGGTGGTGGAGTGGATTCGCCACGAGATGGTGTGATGTTCGCTTAGCACCGCGTCGTTGCAATCGCAGGCAAGCCAGCTCCCACACTCGAATGTGTTCACAAATCAAAATGTGGGAGCTGGCTTGCCTGCGATGAGGCCCTTGAGATCGCCGCTGGCCTTGAGGTAGCCATCGCCGGCAAGCCGGCTCCTACTGGTTCTGATCCGCTCAATTCCGTACTATCCCCGGCCTTATCCCCGCATTACCCTGGTACCTCATGACCCTTTCCCGTCTGCGCGCCGATGCCCTGGCCGGCCTCACCACGTCGTTCGCGCTGCTGCCCGAATGCATCGCCTTTGCCCTGGTGGCCCACCTCAACCCGCTGATGGGGCTCTACGGCGCCTTCATCATTTGCACCCTCACGGCGTTGTTCGGTGGCCGGCCGGGCATGGTCTCGGGCGCAGCCGGGTCGATGGCGGTGGTGATCGTCGCGCTGGTGGTGCAACACGGTGTCGAGTATCTGCTGGCCACGGTGCTGCTGGGTGGGTTGATCATGATCGCCTTTGGCCTGTTGCGCCTGGGCAAGCTGGTGCGCATGGTGCCGCACCCGGTGATGCTGGGGTTCGTCAACGGCCTGGCGATCATCATCGCGCTGGCGCAACTGGAGCACTTCAAGAGCGGTGAGCACTGGCTCAACGGCACGCCGCTGTACGTGATGATCGGTTTGGTGCTGGTGACCATGGCCATCGTGTATCTGCTGCCACGTATCACCCGCGCCGTGCCACCGGCCTTGGTGGCGATCCTCGGCGTAGGCCTGGCGGTGTACCTGCTCGGTTTGCCCACGCGGACCCTGGGCGACATGGCGCACATCGCCGGTGGCCTGCCGACCTTCGCGCTGCCGCAGGTTCCCTGGACCCTGGAAACCCTCGCCATCATCACGCCCTATGCGTTCCTGATGGCCATGGTTGGCCTGCTGGAAACCCTGCTCACCCTCAACCTCACCGATGAAATCACTGAGACCCGTGGCTACCCCGACCGCGAAAGCGTGGCCCTGGGCGCGGCGAATATGGTCTCGGGTGTGTTTGGCGGCATGGGCGGTTGCGCGATGATCGGGCAAACCGTGATCAACCTCAGCTCCGGTGGGCGCGGGCGTTTCTCCGGGGTGTTCGCCGGGGTGATGATCCTGTTGTTCATCCTGTTTCTGTCGCCGTTCATCGAGCGGATTCCGCTGGCGGCGCTGGTGGGGGTGATGTTTGTGGTGTCCCAGCAGACGTTCGCCTGGGCGTCCTTGCGGGTGATCAACAAGGTGCCGCTCAACGATGTGCTGGTGATTCTGGCGGTGACGGTGATCACGGTGTTCACCGACCTGGCCACGGCAGTGCTGTGCGGGATCGTGATTGCGGCGCTGAACTTCGCCTGGCAGCAGGCGCGGGAGCTGTATGCCGATGAGCACTTGGAAGCCGATGGCAGCAAGTTGTACCGCGTGCACGGCACGTTGTTCTTCGCCTCGACCACGCCGTTTTTGAACCGATTCGACCCGGCCAACGATCCGGCCCAGGTGACGCTGGATTGCCGTCACCTGAGCTTTGTCGACTATTCAGCGATTGCTGCGCTGATGACCCTGCGCGAACGCTACACCAAGGCCGGCAAGCACCTGCGGGTGCTGCACCTGTCCGAGCGGTGCAAGAAGCTGCTCAAACGCGCCAAGGTCCACCACGACTGACCCTGTAGGAGCCGGCTTGCCGGCGATGGCTGCCTCACTATCAACGTTGATATTGAGGGCCTCATCGCCGGCAAGCCGGCTCCTACAGTTGGGGTTACGGCCCGACCAGGTCTTCGAGTTCCTGGGCGCGGGTCTGGGTCATGTCGAGCACACAGCCGGTGCCGTTGACCTGGTCGATGGTGCCGCCGGTGGCGCTGCCGGCGAAACCGCAATTGGCGTCGCGGTATTTGATCCACAGGCGCTGCACGTCTTGCAGCTTCTGTTTGCGATCGCCTTCCTGGGCGGCCAGCGCGGTCTTGTAGGCTTTGTTCAGTCGGTCATCCTGCACCTTGGCCTCCTTGGTGTTGCAGCCGACCATGTCCGCAGTGGTATTGGCGCCATCCATGCATTTTTTCAGCGCCGGGTTATCGGCGGCCGACGCGTTGCCGCACAGGGCGAGCAGCAGGGCGCTGGCGGCAAAAGGAACTAGCAGGGCTTTGCGATTCATTGTCTGTATTTCCTGGTCGTGAGTACTGGGCGGTGAGGGCGCCGCAATCTGAGACTCGGCCCCGGCCATTGAGTTTCGGCACGCAAAAAACTTCATGTAAAAACACCCTCCGGATTTTCATGAACGGCCGCCTGGCATATCCCCAAGCGACAGCGCTTATTCGTGGGCGAAAATTACTTTCATAAAAATTGAAAATACTCCTCGGTAATGATTTATGAGTTTCACCAACAAATCGACGTGACCCTTTCCGAGGAGTACCGCATGGCCGCATCACCGGGCTTCGGGCTATTGGCATACGCTGCCATCGCCATCATTGCATTGATCGTGCTGATTGCACGTTACCGGCTCAACCCGTTCATCGTCATCACCCTGGTGTCGATTGGCCTGGCGCTGATGGCTGGCATGCCGGCCGACACCATCATGGGCTCCTACGAAGCGGGCGTCGGCAAGACCCTGGGGCACATCGCCCTGGTCGTGGCGCTGGGCACCATGCTGGGCAAGATGATGGCCGAGTCCGGTGGCGCCGAGCAGGTGGCGCGCACGCTGATCAACCGGTTTGGCGAGCGAAACGCCCATTGGGCCATGGTGTGCATTGCCTTCCTGGTGGGGTTGCCGCTGTTTTTCGAGGTCGGTTTTGTACTGCTGGTGCCGATTGCCTTTACCGTGGCGCGGCGCGTGGGCGTGTCGATCCTGATGGTCGGCTTGCCGATGGTTGCCGGCCTGTCGGTGGTGCATGCCCTGGTGCCGCCGCACCCGGCGGCGATGATGGCGGTGCTGGCGTACAACGCGTCAGTGGGGCAGACCGTGCTGTATGCGATTTTGATCGGCATTCCTACGGCAATCATCGCCGGGCCCGTCTACGCCAAATTTATCGTGCCGCGCATTCATTTGCCGGCCGAAAACCCGCTGGAACGTCAGTTCATCGACCGCGAACCGCGCACTCGCCTGCCGAGCTTCACGCTGACCATGGGCACTATTCTGCTGCCGGTGGTGCTGATGATGATCGGTGGTTGGGCCAATGTGATTTCCACACCGGGCACCGGCTTCAATCAGTTCCTGCTGTTTATCGGCAACTCGGTGATCGCGTTGCTGGTGGCGACCTTGGTGAGCTTCTGGACCTTGGGGATTGCACAGGGCTTCAATCGCGAGTCGATTCTCAAGTTCACCAATGAGTGCCTGGCACCGACCGCGAGTATCACCTTGCTGGTGGGCGCGGGCGGTGGTTTGAATCGCATCCTGGTCGACGCGGGCGTTACCAACGAAATCCTCGGTTTGGCCCACGCCTTTCATCTGTCGCCATTGGTAATGGGTTGGCTGTTTGCTGCGCTGATGCGTATTGCTACGGGCTCGGCCACTGTGGCGATGACGACCGCGTCCGGCGTGGTTGCACCTGTGGCCGTGGGCCTGGGTTATCCACACCCCGAATTGCTGGTACTGGCCACTGGCGCGGGCTCGGTGATCTTTTCCCACGTGAACGACGGCGGCTTCTGGCTGATCAAGGAATACTTCAATATGACGGTGATCCAGACCTTCAAGACCTGGACTGTATTGGAGACCCTGATTTCAGTGGTCGCCTTCGGTCTGACCTATGGTCTGTCCTGCATCCTGTAACCCGGAGACCCCATGGACATCCTCTACCAGATCCGCGCCCGCCAGGATTCCTTCAGTGCCGGTGAAGGGCGCATCGCCAAGCTGATGCTTGAGGACGTGGGTTTTGCCGCGTCGGCCAGCCTGGAAGCGTTGTCGCAACGGGCCGAGGTCAGCACGGCCACCCTGTCGCGGTTTGCGCGCAGTGTGGGCTGTCGGGATCTGCGCGATTTGCGCCTGCAATTGGCCCAGGCCAGTGGGGTGGGCAGCCGCTTCCTGGACCCGTCGGGGTTGCCGGAACAGTCGGCGTTTCATCGGCAGATCCTGGGGGATATCGAGGCGACCCTGCGCCAGCATTTGTCGGGTTTCAACCAGGCGAGTTTTGCCGATGCGGTGAGCCTGTTGGGCAAGGCGCGGATGATCCATGCGTTCGGCATGGGCGGCCCGTCGAGCCTGTGCAGCGATGAGTTGCAGGTCCGCCTGGTGCGCCTGGGTTATTCGATTGCCGCCTGCCATGACCCGGTGATGATGCGGGTCACTGCCGCGACGTTGGGCCCTGAGCACGCGTTGATCGTGTGCTCGCTCACCGGCCTTACGCCGGAGCTGCTGGACGTGGTCAGGCTGGCGCGCAACTACGACGCGCGCATCCTCGCCATCACCCTTGCCGGTTCCCCACTGGCCGAACTGGCCGACGTGGTGCTGCCGCTGCAACCGGCCGAAACCAGTTTTATCTACAAACCCACGGCGGCGCGCTACGGAATGCTGCTGGCCATCGACCTGCTCGCCACCGAGCTGGCGCTGGCCATGCCGGACGACAACCAGGAGCGCCTGCGCCGGATCAAGCTGGCCCTGGACGATTATCGCGGCGGCCCCGACAGCCTGCCGCTTGGAGACTGACATGAAGTACGACACGCTGATTCGCCAGGCGCTGATCATCGATGGCAGCAACACGCCCGGTTATGTCGCTGACGTTGGGGTGCGCGAGGGGCGCATCGAGGCCATCGGTGATTTATCCGAGGCGACGGCCACTCATGAAGTGGACGCGACGGGGCGCGTGTTGGCGCCGGGCTTTATCGACGTGCACACCCACGATGACACGGTGGTGATCCGCCATCCGCAGATGCTGCCCAAGCTCAGCCAAGGGGTTACGACGGTGATTGTCGGCAACTGTGGCATCAGTGCCTCGCCGGTCAGTTTGCGCGGTGATCCACCGGACCCGATGAACCTGTTGGGCACACGCGCGGCGTTCACCTACCCGCGTTTTGCCGACTACCGTGCGGCGGTGGAGAGTGCTCACCCTGCGGTCAACGTCGCCGCGCTGATCGGCCATACGGCCTTGCGCAGCAACCATATGGATGACCTGCATCGCACCGCCACGCCGGATGAAATTTCGGCCATGCGTGTGCAACTGCAAGAAAGCCTCGAAGCCGGTGCCCTCGGTTTATCCACAGGCCTGGCCTACGCCAGTGCCTTCAACGCCGAGACCGATGAAGTGCTGCAACTGAGTGAAGAGCTGACGGCGTTTGGCGCGGTGTACACCACCCATTTGCGCAGTGAATTCGAACCGGTACTGGAGGCGATGGACGAGGCCTTCCTGATCGGCCGGCATGCCAGGGCGCCGGTGATCATTTCCCACCTCAAGTGTGCTGGCGCCGGTAACTGGGGGCGTAGTCCACAGCTGTTGGCGTCGCTGGAGCACGCGGCGAAAACCCATCCGGTAGGCTGCGATTGCTACCCGTATGCGGCGAGTTCTTCGACGCTGGACCTCAAGCAGGTTACCGATGCGTTTCGCATCACCATCACCTGGTCGACGCCACACCCGGAGATGGGCGGGCGTGATTTGCAGGCTATTGCCGCCGAGTGGGATGTTTCGCTGATGGATGCTGCACGCCGGCTGCAACCGGCGGGGGCGGTGTATTACGGAATGGATGAGGCGGACGTGCGGCGTATTCTGGCGCATCCCTTGTCGATGGTGGGCTCGGATGGGCTGCCGGAGGATCCGTTCCCGCATCCGCGTTTGTGGGGGGCGTTTCCACGGGTGCTGGGGCATTTCAGTCGGGATGTCGGCTTGTTCCCGTTGCATACCGCCGTGCACAAGATGACCGGGCTGTCGGCCGCACGTTTTGGGCTATCCGAGCGTGGCGAAATCCGCGAAGGGCACTGGGCTGACCTGGTGCTGTTCGACTCGTTGCGCGTACGTGATGTGGCGGACTTCAAGGAACCGCAACGGGCGGCAGAGGGCATTGATGGCGTGTGGGTCAACGGCGTATTGAGCTACAGCGAAGGGCAGGCGAACGGCGAAAGGCCGGGGCGGTTCCTGGCGCGCAGTGGGGATTTGCGGGGTGGGTTCGTGGCGGGTCGGTAGATCGGTTTGGCCTTCATCGCAGGCAAGCCAGCTCCCACAGTGGATCGGGGTGGGGCTGGATGAATGCGCTCCACTGGGGGAGCTGCCTGCGATTGCGGTCTGCCATTCAACAATGGAACCCCCTATAGTTGTGGTTTTCAGGCACGGAGGCGGATGCATGCACTTAGGAAAAGTCACCCCCATTTTGCGGATTTTCGACGAGGCCAAGGCGCTGGAGTTTTACGTCGATTTCCTGGGGTTCAAGGTGGATTGGCAGCATCGCTTCGAGGCGAATTTTCCGCTGTATTTGCAGGTTTCGCTGGGCGATTGCGTACTGCATTTGTCCGAGCACCATGGCGATGCGTCACCGGGCGCAGCGGTGCGGATCCAGGCGCAAGGGGTGGATGCCTATCAGCAGCAGTTAGTGGGCAAGGACTACCGGTATGCCAAGCCTGGGGTTGAAGAAACGCCCTGGGGCTCGCGTGAGATGAGCATCAAGGACCCGTTTGGGAATCGGGTCGTGTTTGTCGAGGAAGGCGAGGGCTGAGGGGAAATCGCAGGCAATAAAAAACCGCCTTAGTAAGGGCGGTTTTTTATTGCAAACCCAGTTAGTGGCTGGGGTTGCACTCTCAAAGGACGCAATCGACCCGCAGGCAGATACTAACGCCCGTCATTTCATCACGCAAGGCCGAGCGATGCCTGATAAAGCTCGCTTTACCGCATTTTTTCTGCACAGGCTCAACTGCAAAAACTTGTAATGAATCCAGCGAAAGATACTGGATATTTGACCACTGTCGGACACACCTCAAACGAGGATCTTCGTTAGGATCTTCCCCGTTCTGCGTTTGTCGCTTTTTGGGTGAGCCGGGTATGCGCGCGAATTCTGGACCGACCGCCACGGGCTAGTAATCCGTGCCGGATTGATGCGGAAGGACCATTAGCCCGGCCACCTCAATGGACGCAATCGACTCGCGTCCGAAGGCTCACGTGTTCCGGTAAGTGCGCTGGAGGTAAGGCCCAACCTAGGGAGGGCCGAGTATGTCTAAGTTTGCACGACGTACGTGGGACCTCGTAGTGAATGCCTTGCGTGTTTATCACGTGTGGACATTCCTGCGGGACAGCTTCGATGACCTGTAAGGCCTGAGAAGTGAAGCCGCCTCGGTGCATGCCGAGGCGGCTTTTTTGGTTTGTCAGACCCGGAAATGACTGACCATCTGCTGCAACTGGCTGCCCAAACGCGCCAGTTCCACACTCGACTTGGCGGTCTCGTCACTCGCCGTTGCGGTCTGCTCCGACACATCCCGCACATTCACGATGCTGCGACTGATCTCTTCCGCCACGGCGCTCTGCTGCTCGGCGGCGGCCGCAATCTGCTGGTTCATCGACTGGATGTTCGACACCGTACGGGTGATGTTCTCCAGTGACACACCGGCCTTGCGCGTCAGTTCGACGCTGCTGTCGGTGAGGCTGCGGCTGTTGTTCATCACGTTGGCCACTTGCTGCGTGCCGTTTTGCAAACCGGCGACCAGGCCTTCGATTTCCTCGGTGGACTTCTGCGTGCGCTGGGCCAGGCCGCGCACTTCGTCGGCGACCACGGCAAACCCGCGGCCGGCCTCACCGGCCCGCGCGGCTTCGATCGCAGCGTTGAGGGCGAGCAGGTTGGTCTGTTCAGCCACGGCCTTGATCACGTCCATCACGCTGCCGATCTTGTTGCTCTCTTGCTGCAGGTGCGTCATTGCGTCCGTGGAGCGCGCCACTTCGGCGGCCAGGCGCTCGATCTGAGCGATGGCTTCGGCCACCACCTTGTCGCCTTCACGGGCTTGGCCGTCCGCGTCGGACGCGGCCTGAGAAGCTTGCTCGGCATTGCGCGCCACTTCCTGCACGGTGGCGGTCATCTCGTGCATGGCAGTGGCCACTTGATCGGTCTCGATCTTCTGGCTGTTCACGCCTGCACTGGTCTGTTCGGTCACGGCCGACAACTCTTCGGCGGCGCTGGAGATCTGCATCACGCCGTCGCGGATACCACTGATCAACTCACGCAAGGTGGTGCCCATGCGCTGGATGCCTTGTTGCAGCACGCCCAGCTCATCGCGGCGGGTCACCTGGATGTTGTGGCTCAAGTCGCCCGAGGCGATGCGTTCAACCACGGCCAGGGTGTCTTGCAGAGGGCGAGTGATCTGGCGGGTGATGACCAGGGCGGCAACGATGCCGACCAGCAGGGCCAGCAATGTGCTGATCAGTTGCAGGCTGCGGGCTTGGGCGCTTTCCGCGTCGCGGCGGTCGAGCTGGATGTCGTAGAGCTTATCGCTGATCGAAACGATGTCAGTGCCCTGGGTGGTCATCTCGGCACGGGCAGTGACGATGTTGGCGTTGGCGGCCTTGTAGCTTTGCACGGCGGTGCGGTAAGCGCCGAGGGCGGTCTCTAGCGAGGCCAATGCCGCTTGCTGGCTGCTGCCGAACGCGGCGCTGAGATGCTTCAAGCCACTGATGGCTTTCTCGATTTGCGCGGCGGCGCGGGCTTCGGTTTCGGCGTTGACGTTGTTGGTGTAGCCGCGCACTTCGTAGCGAGCCAGTTGGAAGTCTTCCTTGGCATTGGTCACGGCCTGGTATTGCGTGTAGCGCTCGGCACTCTCGGGCATTTGCTGCACGCTGGTGTCCAGGGCGTTGATCTGTGCGTTGGCGATGTCTGCCTTGTCGCCCATGACTTGGCGCGCAGCGCTGCCGTTGCGGTAGGCCTCGCGCATCTTGTTCAGGGACTGCTGGTACGCGGTGATGATGGTCTTCTGCTCGTTGAGCAGCTTGAGGTTTTCCGGGCTCTTGAAGCTGTCCAGCAGTTTCTGTTGCTGGGCGGCGAAGGCGTCGAGGTTGGTCTGTACGTTCTGCGCCACGGCTTCGTCGCCGTTGGCCAGCATGTATTGCAGGCGCACGATGCGCAGCTTGGTCAGCGAGGCGTTGAGCTGGGTAATGTCGCTCATCCAGTTGCTGCGATCGATCAGGCCGCCCAGGCTGGTCCAGCCGGTCAAGGCCAGGATCGAGGTGAGGACCAGTACCAGGCCGAAGCCCAGGCCCAGTTTGAGGTTGACGCTGATGTTGCCGAACCAGCTGTTCATCGAATGCTCCGCAAGTTGATGTTTGTCTGCTGGACGGTGTTGTTGTTTGACCCAGCCAAAGTAAGTAGATGGGTATCGGCGGCGATACATGATTCTGAAATGACTTTTTCGGCTGGGGGGTTAAAACAGGCACCCTGCCCGATGAACGGGCAGGGGGCTGGCGGCCTATCCCGCCACTAGTGTCAGCCCCATGCCTCTTGGAGGGGAGGCCTTGAGCGCTTCGACCAATTGAGAAAGATAGTAGAAGCGTAATTGGCTGAAGGCTTCCCAGCGCGCAACGAAATACTGGCCCTTTTCGTCGATTTGAATCGGTGTGGTGAGAATTTCATTGCTACGTGAAAAATGCACCAGGTTGACCTCGTTAGCGTTGGGGCGCTCGATGAAGAAGTGCCCGGGTGCCGTCAGCTTGCTGCGGTCCGGCGGAGGTTCGACGGGGAGGGGCTGCGGCCGCCCTGCAATGCCCACTTCGACGCGGTAGTCGCTGCGCAAGGCCACGCCGTAGCTGTCATCAACCGATTGCCAGCCAGCGCTATGCAATGGCTTGGCCAATTGCGGTGTGGTGTCACGCACATGGAGGCTGACGGCATCCTGCAACTGCGCGATGCCCGGTACACCGACATACATGTCCGTGTGTGCACTGCCCATGAACGCCACCCACTTATGCGGACCAAGGGCCTGTTGGTCCGAGCTGATCACCTGGTTGGCAAAGTAGCTGAACAGCTGGGCGCGCTTGTTTTCCCCACTAAGGCCTTTGACGTGATAGCTGGCGGTGCAGTCCAGCGCGCGGATGCGGATCCCGTGTTTATTGGCAGCCTTGACCACCTGGGTGAAGCTGTCCGGGCCCTGGTATTGCGGCATATGGCCGGCGTCCATACCGAGCAGGTAATTTTCCAGAATGCGCGGCATTTTCAGCGTGCGCTGGTAAGTCTCCAGTGCGGCCTGGTGCAGGTCGGTGAGCAGATGCTCCATGTATAGCGTCTTGACCCCCTGTTTTTTCAGGTGCTTGAAGTTGTCGATCAGCAGCCGCTTGCTGGCGCGGGCACTGTGGGCTTCGCCGATGACCAGCCCGAGTTTTTGTTGGTACAGCCGCTCGATGAACACGGTTTCACTGCTGGTCGTGGCCAGGTTTGCCGGCACATTGCGTGGGGGCACTGTGAAATCGCTGAAAAATGCTTTGGCCTCGTCCGAAAGCCGCTGCCGGGTTTGGCTGAAGGTAGATTGCGCGGCAGCATGTCGGGGGGTGGAAATTGAGTAGCGAGTGTCGAGGCCGCGATGGGTCTGCCTGATCAGGTTGATATCGCTGCGAATGCCTGAGGGCAGGTCGAACACGGCGTAGTGGCTGACAGCGATTGCCGGCGTGCCCGATGTGCTGGGTGTGCGTATCGTGACGTGGGTGGTTGGCAGGGCCAGGGTGAAATCACCGCGGGATTGTGCGCTAGTGGCGGTGTCGGGCCATACGCCGATGCGTTGGCCGGGGGCGGCATCTTCAACCCGCAGGGCCGGGGTGTTTTGCAGATCTGCCAGGCCCGCGACCTGTTCATAAGTACCCAGGCGGCTGGACTCCACCAGCGCCACCCAGCCTTCGCCGGGGTTGTTTTTCAGGTTTTGTTCAATCACCGAGTGGGAGTAGAAATTGCGCAGCTTGCTGCTGCGGGGAATGAAGCGCGGACCATCCCCCAGAGCCAGTACGTGCTCCATATGGTACGAGGCGGCCCCGTCGATGCCATCGAGGGCGATATTCAAGCGTTGGGTCTCCAGCAGCAATTTTCGATAAGTGAAGGGGGCATCGGCGGTGAGCCCCAGGGTTCGATCGACTTGCATCAGATGTTGTTCGACCTGTGCCAGCGCATAGGCCTTGCTGCCGCCGAGCTGGTTGTTGAGGACCTTCAGCTTGCGATGGAACAGGTCGCGGGGCAGGTTTTCGATGTAGACGCGCTTGAGCCCCTGTTCGGCCAGTGCAGGCAATTGTTCGATCAACAGTTGTTTGCTGGCAATGGAGCTGTCGAGGGCGCCGATGATCAGGCGCTTGTTGCGATTGAACAGGGTTTTGAGGATATCCACAGGTGCGGCTTCGACCGCGAACACGGGCAAGGGGGATTTGGGCGCGGCGACGGGCAACGCCGAAAAGAACGCCTCGGCGCGCTGGGTCAGCAGCTCGATCTGTTTGGCGTACGCCGTGCGCAAGGGGGCCGCTTCGGTGAAGACCTTACCTTGGGCTGCACCGGCAAAGTCGGCCTCCATATCCTGAAAATAGGTCTTGAACTCCGGGTCGAACAACGCGCGGAAGGTCTTGGCCTGGTCGGGCGCTACGTCGAATACTTCCAGCGGGCTGCTCTCATCGGCCAGCAGTTTTTCGTACTTCTTGCGCCCGCCACCGATCACACCGGAACGCACCCATTGGCCATCGGCATTGCGGTTGACCCACCGTGCAGTGGACAGCAACTGGCCGCTCTGCGGGTCATGGCGATAGAGCAAATAGCGACCCAATGCATCCGGGGTATTTGCCGCCCACAGTGAACTCCCGTCAAACAACACCGGTTGCATACCCTCGGGCTTGAGCATCGTCATCTGGTTGATCAGCGCCTTGTCGACGGCTTGCGTGCTGGTGTGGATCGTCGGGCGCAGTGACTTGAAGACGCCCTTGAACGCTGGACGTACGTCGAACAATAGCGCGCCGCTCACGTTGGCCAGGTAACCGAGGTAGTGTTGCAGGGCGCTGTCTTTGTCGTTCTGGTGGTAGGCATTCAGGGCAAGCATGGCGTCCTTGAAGGCCAGCAGCCCGCCCAGGGTCAGGCTGAGTAACGGGAAGGGCATGGTGGCCACGGCGGTCAGCCACTCGACGCAGGTCCACAGAATACCGGTAATCATCTGAAGCCGATTGGCCGTAGTGGCGTGCACGTCATCAATCTTGCGTTGCAGGTTCATGTTGTAGAACTCATGGCGCAGATCGGTCAGCGGTGTGATGTGCTGGATATTGTCATGCCGTGCAGGGCTCGGGGTGGTGCGGTCGATCTCTACCGGCAACCCTTCACGAGCGGTTTCCAGGAACTGTGCAACCCGTGCCATTGACGGCAACGGTACCCGCGCGCCCCAGTAAGCAGGCATGCCCTCGACTTTTTTGAGCAGGTAGTTGAACAGCCTGGCCTCGCGCCAACCAATGCCATCCGGCGCATCAGGTGTGTAAAGCAATATCGGGTTGTCGCCGTGGCTGAACAGGTAGTTGCCGATCACCCAGTCCCCATCAATGGACAGCCGGTGCACCCTGTAGGTGTTGCGCTCGAGGGTGCCGCTGTCGGACAGACCGTCAATGGCTTTCTCCAGCCAGGCCAGGTCAGCCTGAGTGAGGTGCCCTTGCAGGCAGGATTCCAGAGCGGCGCCTTTCATTTGTAGCTGTATGATTGCCAGCACGGCATTGCGTCGTTTGTCATAACCCGGGCTGTCACTGTTTTGCAGGCGCCGGCGGATTTCGTCGGTGTAGCGTTGGCCGATCCACACGCCTGTGACGGAGCGTGCGACGTTCTGTGCTGTCAACGGGCTCAGGTCAACACCGGGCGGGCCGCGAAAGGTCGCGGAGGCTGAAAACTTTTCATTGATAAAGCCGATGCCATCCTCATACCCGTCTCGATACAGTGTGGTGTAAGACACCGGCGCCGGGGCAGCGCCGATCAGTGGTTTGGGGGCGTAGGCGAACACTGTGTCCGGGTCAATATCGTTTTGCTGACGACCTAGCAGCCGGTTGAGACTGAGCCTGGCTTGTTCGTGGAGGTAGCGTTCAAACGCAGGGACACTGGCTTCTGCGTCCGGCCTGGCGTTGTAGACACTCAGTGCGCCGGCGGCATCATCGGACAGGTTTGCCAGGCGGCTGCGGTCATTGGCAGAGGCCTTGCGGTACCAGCCCGGCGAGCTGAACTCATAGTCATCCAACTGTATCGTCAGTTGGTGCGCGGCTATCGCTTCCAGGCAGTCGGTATAGGTGCTTGGTGTGCCGAAGGTTACTTCCAGGTGCTCGTTGGCGTCAGGGCGCAGGCTGATACTGCGCAGGAAGTCACGCATCTTTGGCTTGAAACGCAGCGGCACTTGTTCCAGCAGGTAATCGCTCATGCTGCGCCCCTTGAGGCGAGCCGTACTGGCTGTCCAGCCGATGATGTGGGTCTGGCACTCACGTAGCGTGCGGAATGCGATGAACTGTTGGGCGCTCGGCGCATCGGGCGTACACAGCAGCAAGCGCGTGATCCGGCCCTGGCCGTCTTCTTCGCGCAGCAGCCACAGGTCCTTGAGTTGTGCGCCGTGAAGCAGCACGGTCTGGGCATGCAACTGTTGGCTCGGGTGTTTTTGCAGGTCTTCGAAACTTCGAAAATCATCCGGGGCCAGATGGCCTTGCAGCCTGGCGATGTGGGCCATGAGTACGAGGCGCTGATCGAAGAAGTTGCAGGCAGCCAGCTTGATCTGTGGCGTGGCCAGTGCTGTTTTCAGCGTGCTGGCGAAGTCCAGCCGCGGTTGCAGGTCTTGCAGCAGTGTGATCAGGGTTTGCACGTTGAGGTGGGCGTGGGCCACACCTAGCGGCGCACCGGCGTAGGTCAGGGTACTGCGCTCCAGAAACGCTGAGCCGGGTGTACTGTCACCGGGATGCACACCGCGCAAGGTCAATTCCACCAATGAGCGTTGCTGGTTGTAGGTGCCGACCTGAGGCACCGTACGAACGGTGGTGATGTGTAGCAGGTCTGGGTCCAGGTCGTGGATATCCAGCTCATCGGCCAATTGCTCGGCCCATTGATGGCGGGCCAGTGCTTGAGGGGTCGCGGCGGGGCCGAACAGGTCGAGGAAAGTCTGGCGAGCCCTGTTGTAGTGGTGCAGCTGCTGGTCGATGGTCGTGCGCTCGAGCGTATTGGCGCTGCGATACCAGTCGGGCAGGGCGTTGAACAGGTTGCGCTCAAGCAGGCGCTGCGCGCGAAAGTCCAAGCGGGCAGTGAGGTCGGGCAGCGCGGCGTGGAGCGCGTCGTCGAGGTGCTGCTTGAGTTGGGTGGCGTTCAGCTGAGCGTTCTCGGCCAAGGCCAGGGCGTGGAGGATGTCTTTTTTGCGCTTTTCGAGCAGGGCTTGATAGGCGTATTCGAACAGCGGTTGACCTGTGATCGGTTGCAGTGCCAGCGGCCAGATATCGGTGACGGCCAAGTGTTGATACCGCACTGGCAAATGACGACTGAATTCAGCATGGCCGCTGCGCGGTGTCATGGCTTGCAGCAGGCCACGGTCGAGGTCTTGCAAGGTAGCGAAGGCTTCCAGCCCGCGTGAGGGCGTGAAGAGCAGCACCGGCCCAACGTTCGTGTCACCGCTCAGGCGGTCTACAGTTGGGTTGGCCTGGCGTGTCAGCACGAACGCCCCGGCAAACTCGATGCGCTCGTCCTGGTAATCGAAGGTCAAGGCGTACAGGCCGGGGCGTAGTGCCGGAGGGCGGGAGCAGTCTTCCAGCATCTGCAGGTCGGAGGGGGATAGCAGGGCATCACTGACGTTAAGCCGGGTCTCCTGTTCCAGCGCTTTGATGCCGGCGGTGTCGGTCAGGTAGGTCTTGCGGCTCTGGCCATTGACGGCACTGGTGTCGTCCAGATCTTGCAGTTGGGTGTCGAGGCGGGTTTTCAGCTGGCTCAGTTGGCTGGGGTCGGTCAGGTCCAGTGTTTGGTAAAAGGCTCTGGCCTGGGTCATGTAGGCCAGGTTGATGCGCTTGAGGGCGGTGTTGAGGGTGTCCAGTGCCAGCCGCTCGGCTGGCAGGGTGACGGGGCGTCGACTGTAAGGGCGCAGTGTCGGATCGATTTCCAGCAGATGGCTATGGATTTGTTGCAGGGCTAGCGGGTTATTCTGCGTACTCATCGGTACGGTCCCAGGGTGATGAATGGAATCACCAGCATGGGCGGCGGCGGCTTGTGCCCGGCTGTAGATAGCTATGCCGTGGCGCTCATCAAGGTTGGGTGTTGTGTGCTAGTCTGCTGGCCCTTTTAGATCTGGAGGGCACGGTAAATCGTGCCTTCCTACAGCGGAGCACCTTCATGTCCGAAGTTAATCTGTCCACCGACGAAACCCGCGTCAGCTACGGTATTGGCCGCCAACTGGGCGACCAACTGCGCGACAACCCGCCACCGGGCGTGAGCATCGACGCGATCCTGGCCGGCCTGACCGACGCTTTCGCCGGCAAGCCAAGCCGTGTCGACCAAGAGCAAATGGCTGCCAGCTTCAAGGTCATCCGCGAAATCATGCAAGCCGAAGCGGCTGCCAAGGCTGAAGCGGCCGCTGGCGCTGGCCTGGCATTTTTGGCTGAAAACGCCAAGCGTGATGGCATCACCACCCTGGCTTCCGGCCTGCAATTTGAAGTGCTGACTGCCGGTACTGGCGCCAAGCCGACCCGTGAAGACCAAGTGCGTACTCACTACCACGGCACCCTGATCGACGGCACTGTGTTCGACAGCTCCTACGAGCGCGGCCAGCCTGCAGAATTCCCGGTCGGCGGCGTGATCGCTGGCTGGACCGAAGCCCTGCAACTGATGAATGCCGGCAGCAAATGGCGCCTGTACGTGCCGAGTGAACTGGCTTACGGCGCTCAAGGCGTTGGTAGCATCCCGCCGCACAGCGTTCTGGTGTTTGACGTCGAGCTGCTCGACGTTCTGTAAGACCTGCTGATTACTGCGGGTGTTGGGCTTGTATGGGAGCGGGCTTGCTCGCGAATGCATCAACGCGGTCTGTCTGATACACCGTGTTGTCCGCTTCGCGAGCAAGCCCGCTCCCACATAAAGCCCATTCCCAAAGACCGTACAGTTTGCTTCATGGATGGAACTTGCCATTCAACTCCGTGGCCGGGCGCAATGCTCGGGCATAGCAGAACAGAAACAGATTGCGCACCACTTCCTTCAGCACCCCAGGCTCACTGGAACTCAGGCCGTTCACGTCCAGGTCGCCCTGGTCCTGCAGTTCATTCAGCGCTTCTTCTTCCAGTACGGCACAGACTTCACCGGTTTCCCGATGCAGGATCCGCAGGTAAGGGTGTGGGCGATCCAGCCAGGCATCGATCAAATACGTCATGAATCATTCTCCTTGATGAGTTTCAATGAGAATAATTCTTATTCGTGGAATAGCAAGTGCCTATTGGCGGATTCTGGATTTTTCTGTGTGGATATTGCGCGGGATCAACGGGGAGAGCGAAACGCCATCCCGCGACGGGCGCGGGATGGAAGCAGCAGGTTCAGACCTTGCGCACGAACTCGGACTTGAGCTTCATCGGGCCGATACCGTCGATCTTGCAATCGATATCGTGGTCGCCGTCGCACAGGCGGATGTTCTTGACCTTGGTGCCAACCTTGACCACCAGGGAGGTGCCCTTGACCTTGAGGTCCTTGATCACGGTAATGGTGTCGCCGTCCTGCAGCACATTGCCGACGGAGTCTTTCTTCACGGTTTCATCGCCGGCCGCTTCGGTCTCGCCGTTGGCGGACCACTCATGGGCGCATTCCGGGCAGATCAGCTGGGCGCCGTCTTCGTAGGTGTATTCGGAATTGCATTTCGGGCAGGGTGGCAACGTGCTCACTAAGGCTCCTTGAGAGTCAGGATGGCTAAAGGGCGCACATTATATAGGGTTTATTGCGAGGGAGGACGCAGTCTTGAGCTGGCAATACAAACTAAATGTGGGAGCGGGCTGGCTCGCGAAAGCGGGTTTCAGTCAGCACATATACCGACTGATACACCGCTTTCGCGAGCAAGCCCGCTCCCACACAAGCCCTTTCCTACATGGGGCCGGGTCAGTGAGTGCGGGCTACCGCAAATTCACTCAGCTCAACTAGGGCATCCCGGTACTCGCTGGCCGGAATCACTTCCAGGCACTGGATGGCGCGGGCGACGAAATCGCGCGCCAATTGAGCGGTGTAATCCAGAGAGCCCGAAGCCTCTACGGCGGCACGAATGGCCTCCAGGTCTTCGATCCCGCCTTTCTGGATCGCTTTGCGCACCAGGGCGGCCTGTTCCGGCGTGCCTTCGCGCATGGTGTAGATCAGCGGCAGGGTCGGCTTGCCTTCGGCCAGGTCGTCACCGACGTTCTTGCCCAGGGTTTCGGCATCGCCACGGTAGTCGAGCAGGTCGTCCACCAGCTGGAACGCCACGCCCAGGTGGTCGCCAAAGGTGCGCAGCGCTTCGGCCTGTTCGGCGGTGGCACCACACAATGCGGCGGCACTGTGGGTCGAGGCTTCGAAGAGCATCGCGGTTTTGCCGCGAATCACTTCCATATAGGTTTCTTCGGTGGTGCTGGCGTCGCGGACCTTCGACAGCTGCAACACTTCGCCCTCGGCGATGATACGTGTGGCCTGTGAAAGAATCTTCATCACCGGCATCGAGCCCAGCTCGACCATCATTTCGAAGGAGCGCGAATAGAGGAAATCACCCACCAAAACGCTAGGGGCGTTGCCCCACATTGCGTTGGCGGTCTCGCGGCCACGGCGCATGCCGGACATGTCGACTACGTCGTCATGCAGCAGGGTAGCGGTATGCAGGAACTCAATGGTGGCGGCCAAGAGGCGCAGGTCATCGCCCTCACGGCCCAGGGCCTTGCCGCACAGCAACACTAATAAAGGACGCAGGCGTTTGCCGCCCGCCGACGTAATGTAGTCGCCAATTTTGGAGACCAGCGGCACTTTAGACGTCAGCTGCTGCTTGATGATGCCGTCGACGGCGCTAAAATCGTCCGCGACCGCGCGGTAGAAAGCTTGGGGTTGCATCAGCGACAGTCGCTCCAGAAGGGTTGCGCGGCATGCTAGGACCCTCACCCCCGGGTGTCAAGGCGCGATAGACGGCCCCTTGCAACACGATGTTGGCTTGCGTACAATCGCGCACCCTGAACTTCCTGGGCAGCACCTGCCTTACGCAATTGCATTCGGGACGTCCATCCCATGCAGCCATGCCAGCCAATACCTTTTCTTATAAAGCGCTGGGTGAGCAGGATTATCGGAGAAATACCATGTCGTACGCAGTAATTGTTACTGGTGGCAAGCAATACAAGGTCGCCCCAGGTGAATACCTGAAGATCGAAAAACTGGAAGTCGCTACTGGCGAATCCGTGACTTTTGATCGCGTTCTGTTGGTCGCCAATGGCGATGACGTGAACATCGGCGCTCCAGTTGTTGCTGGCGCTACCGTTGTGGCTGAAGTGATCTCCCAAGGTCGTCACGATAAAGTCCGCATCATCAAGTTCCGTCGTCGTAAGCACCACATGAAGCGTATGGGCCACCGCCAGTGGTACACCGAGATCAAAATCACCGGTATTCAGGCTTAATTTCAGCCTAATTCCTCACTAGGAGAATTGACTCATGGCACACAAAAAAGCTGGTGGTAGTACCCGTAACGGTCGCGACTCAGAAGCCAAACGCCTTGGCGTGAAGATGTATGGCGGCCAGAAAATCATTCCGGGCAACATCATCGTGCGTCAGCGCGGCACCCAATTCCACGCCGGTTACGGTGTAGGCATGGGTAAAGATCACACTCTCTTCGCGAAAATCGAAGGCGTGATCAAGTTTGAAGTAAAAGGCGCGTTCAACCGCCGTTACGTGAGCGTTGTCGCAGCTTAATTGCGAGATCGCTGGAAAAGCCCTGTCTTGCGACGGGGCTTTTTCGTTTGTGGGGTGAGTCTCTTGCAAAGCTGTTTGTGATGGGCTCAAGCGCTGGTTTTGCGGTCGTTGATTGAGGTCGCTGCGCTCATTTTTGCAAGAGTCTTATGTCTTGGTTTCTTAAGCTCGTCCACGCGACGAGAGGCGTTTTGTTATGAAGTTCGTTGATGAAGTTTCCATCCGAGTAAAAGCAGGCGACGGCGGTAACGGTTGCATGAGTTTCCGTCGCGAAAAATTCATCGAAAACGGTGGCCCGAACGGCGGCGACGGTGGTGACGGCGGTTCCATCTACATGATGGCCGACGAAAACCTCAACACCCTGGTCGACTACCGTTACACCCGGCACTTCGATGCCGAGCGTGGCTCCAACGGCGGCAGCACCGACTGCACCGGCAAGAAAGGCGAAGACCTGGTACTGCGTGTACCGGTCGGCACCACGATCATCGACTCCGCTACCCAGGAAGTGATCGGCGACCTGACCAAGGCCGGCCAGAAGCTGATGGTTGTGCAAGGTGGCTGGCACGGTCTGGGTAACACCCGATTCAAGTCCAGTACCAACCGTGCGCCGCGCCAGACCACACCTGGCAAGCCGGGTGAGCAGCGTGACCTGAAGCTGGAAATGAAAGTACTGGCTGATGTGGGCCTGCTGGGCTTGCCGAACGCCGGTAAAAGTACGTTCATTCGCTCGGTTTCGGCTGCCAAGCCGAAAGTCGCCGACTACCCGTTCACCACCCTGGTGCCAAACCTGGGCGTGGTCAGTGTTGACCGCTGGAAAAGCTTCGTGATCGCCGACATTCCCGGCCTGATCGAAGGTGCTTCTGACGGCGCTGGCCTGGGGATTCGCTTCCTCAAGCACTTGTCCCGCACCCGTCTGCTGCTGCACCTCGTGGACATGGCGCCGCTGGATGACACCAGCGCACCGGACGCCGCTGAAGTGATCGTCAGCGAGCTGACCAAGTTCAGCCCGTCCCTGGCGGAGCGTGATCGCTGGCTGGTACTGAACAAATGCGACCAGATCCTCGAAGAAGAGCACGAGGCGCGCGTCAAGGAAATCGTCGACCGCCTGGAGTGGGAAGGCCCGGTCTACGTGATCTCGGCCATCGCCAAAGAAGGCACTGAGCGCCTGACCCGCGACATCATGCGCTACCTGGAAGACCGCGCCGACCGCCTGGCGGCCGACCCGGTGTTCAAGGCCGAACTGGCCGAACTCGACCAGCGCATCGAAGACGAAGCCCGCGCCCAGCTGCAGGCCCTGGACGACCAGCGTGCCCTGCGCCGCAGCGGCGTGAAGTCGGTCCATGACATCGGCGACGACGATTGGGACGAAGAAGACGTGGATGATGAAGACGGTCCGGAAATCATTTACGTGCGCGACTGATTCGTTGCAGTAAACTTGAACGCCGCTCCTTTTAGAGCGGCGTTTTAGTATCCGGGTTTAACGTTATGGGCCGCGCTGGGTCGCGCAGCCCTCAATCTAAGGTTGAAGATGATGCGGAGCAAAGTGACAGGTGCGCAGCGCTGGGTCGTAAAGATCGGAAGTGCGCTGTTGACGGCGGATGGCAAAGGTCTGGATCGCACAGCCATGGGCGTCTGGGTTGAGCAGATGGTGGCCTTGCATGAGGCCGGTGTGGAGTTGGTGCTGGTGTCGTCCGGGGCGGTTGCTGCCGGGATGAGCCGCCTCGGCTGGACCGCGCGACCCAGCGCGATGCACGAACTGCAAGCCGCCGCCGCCATCGGCCAGATGGGCCTGGTGCAAGCCTGGGAATCCAGCTTTGCCGAGCACGGCCGCCACACGGCGCAGATCCTGCTGACCCACGACGACCTGTCCGACCGCAAGCGCTACCTCAATGCCCGCAGTACCCTGCGCGCGCTGGTAGAGCTGAAAGTCATCCCGGTGATCAACGAAAACGACACCGTGGTCACCGACGAAATCCGTTTTGGCGACAACGACACCCTGGCCGCCCTGGTGGCCAACCTGGTGGAAGCCGACTTGTTGGTGATCCTCACCGACCGCGATGGCATGTTTGACGCTGACCCGCGCAACAACCCCGATGCCCAGTTGATCTACGAAGCCCGCGCCGACGATCCGGCCCTGGACGCCGTGGCCGGCAGCGTCGGCGGTGCCCTTGGCCGTGGCGGCATGCAGACCAAGCTGCGCGCGGCACGCCTGGCAGCGCGCTCGGGTGCCCATACCATCATCGTCGGTGGGCGCATTGAGCGCGTGCTGGACCGCCTCAAGGCCGGCGAGCGCATCGGCACGCTGCTGTCGCCGGAACGCGGCATGCTGGCGGCGCGCAAACAATGGCTGGCCGGTCACCTGCAAACCCGGGGCACCCTGGTGCTGGACGATGGTGCGGTGTCTGCATTGTCCCAAGGCAACAAGAGCCTGCTGCCGGTCGGCGTCAAGCTGGTGCAGGGCAGCTTCCGGCGTGGTGAGATGGTGGTGTGCGTTGCGCCGGATGGTCGTGAGATCGCCCGTGGCCTGGCCAACTACAGCGCCCTGGAAGCCCAGAAAATCATTGGACAATCGTCCGATGCGATTGTCGGACTATTGGGTTACATGGCGGAACCGGAACTGGTTCACCGCGACAACCTGATCCTGGTCTAACCAAAGGAATACACGATGCGCGTAATGAAGGGATTACTTGGCCTGCTGCTGGCCATGCCGCTGCTGGCCTCGGCCGAAGAAATCGGCCAGGTGTCGACCGTGTTCAAATTTGTCGGCCCCAACGACCGGATCGTCGTCGAAGCCTTCGATGACCCCAAGGTCGACGGCGTGACCTGTTACCTGTCGCGCGCCAAGACCGGTGGCGTTAAAGGCGGCCTGGGCCTGGCTGAAGACCGCGCCGAAGCCTCGATTGCCTGCCGCCAGGTGGGCCCGATCCGCTTCAAGGGCGAGCTCAAGGACGGCGATGAAGTGTTCAAGGAGCGCACCTCCCTGGTGTTCAAGACCATGCAAGTGGTGCGCTTCCTCGACAAGAAGCGCAACACCCTGGTTTACCTGGTGTACAGCGACCGTTTGATCGAAGGCAGCCCGCAAAACGCGGTGACCGCGATTCCGATTCTGCCCTGGCCGACCGCTCAGTAACCCGCAGGCGAGTTTTGCAATCGACGGCTATGATTGCAGGCTTGCGGGTTGTAATCTCGAAGCGCCGCAATGCGAAGAACATGGGATATCTGGAGTTCGTCATGAGTGCTTTCCACGACCTGAAACTCAAAGCTTTGGACGGACAAGAGCTACCGCTGGCGCCCTTCAAGGGGCAAGTAGTGCTGGTGGTGAATGTGGCCTCCAAATGTGGTTTGACCCCGCAATACGCGGCTTTGGAAAACCTCTACCAGCAATACAAGGACCAGGGGTTTACCGTGCTTGGCCTGCCGTGCAACCAGTTTGCCGGCCAGGAGCCAGGCACCGAAGAGGAGATCCGCGAGTTCTGCGGCTTGAACTACGGCGTGACATTCCCTCTGGGCAGCAAGCTCGACGTCAATGGCCATGACCGTCATCAGTTGTACCGTTTGCTGGCGGGCGAGGGCGCTGAGTTTCCAGGCGATATCACCTGGAACTTTGAAAAATTCCTGCTGGGCAAGGATGGCCGCGTGCTTGCGCGCTTCTCGCCGCGTACCGCGCCAGATGATCCAACGATTGTCCAGGCCATCGAAAAAGCCCTGAGCTGAAACCCTCGCTGTAGGAGCCGGCTTGCCGGCGATGAGGCCCCTATTCAATACAAGGCTTGAGGGCGCTATCGCCGGCAAGCCGGCTCCTACAGAGCTTGCGCCGCTTTTATCCCTTAATCACCCAAATCAATAGTGCTATCCAGCACGTTGCACTCTCCATATTATCCACATCATAAATCCCTCTGACGTGGAGTGCTCCCATGCCTGTGCAAGCCTTGTTCAAACCCTTCCAGCTCGGCGCATTGCAACTGTCGACCCGTGTCGTGATGGCGCCGATGACCCGCTCGTTCTCTCCGGGTGGCGTGCCTAACTCCAAAGTGATCGAGTACTACCGTCGTCGCGCCGCTGCCGGCGTGGGACTGATCATCACTGAAGGTACTGTGGTCGGCCACCAGGCTTCCAATGGCTACCCGAATGTGCCGCACTTCTACGGCGAAGCTGCCTTGGCCGGTTGGAAGAAAGTGGTCGACGCCGTGCACGCCGAGGGCGGCAAGATCGTCCCGCAGTTGTGGCACGTGGGCAGCGTGCGCCGTATCGGTACCGAGCCTGATGCCACCGTGCCGGCCTACGGCCCAATGGAAAAACTCAAGGACGGCAATGTGGTCGTCCACGGCATGACCACGCAAGACATCAAGGACGTGATCAACGCCTTCGCCCAGGCCGCCAAGGATGCCCAGAGCATCGGCATGGACGGCGTGGAGATCCACGGTGCCCACGGCTACCTGGTGGACCAGTTCTTCTGGGAAGGCAGCAACCAGCGCACCGACGAATACGGTGGCAGCCTGGCCAATCGCTCGCGTTTTGCCATCGAACTGATCAAGGCCACCCGTGCCGCCGTCGGCCCGGATTTTCCGATCATCTTCCGATTCTCCCAGTGGAAGCAGCAGGACTACACCGCACGCCTGGTGCAAACCCCTGAGGCGCTGGGTGAGTTCCTCAAGCCGTTGTCTGACGCGGGTGTGGATATTTTCCACTGCTCCACTCGCCGTTTCTGGGAGCCGGAATTCGAAGGTTCCGACCTCAACCTGGCCGGCTGGACCCGTCAGCTCACTGGCAAGCCGACCATCACCGTGGGCAGCGTCGGCCTGGATGGCGAGTTCCTGCAGTTCATGGTCAATACCGATAAGGTCGCGCAACCCGCCAGTCTGGAGAAGTTGCTGGAGCGTTTGAATAACGACGAGTTTGACCTGGTTGCCGTGGGCCGAGCCCTGCTGGTGGACCCGGATTGGGCGGTGAAGGTGCGCGAAGGGCGCGAGGGTGACATCCTGCCGTTCAGTCGTGAGGCGTTGACCACATTGGTGTGATCAGGCCCGTTGGGCGTTGGAGAGGGGCCGGGTATGTGGGTAATCCGGCCGGGATGGGCGCGGGCGATGCCACTGTTGCGGGTGGTGTGCCTCGGGCGTTTGCGCTGGATTGCCCGTAGTCCCTGGAGTGCTGAAGTGCCAATTGCTGTGAGTCGCTGCTGCGCTGATGTGTGTCGACATAAAAAACTCTTTCAGATTATGGGGTGCCCACCTTCACCAGGCAGGTGAGTTATGGGTGGCCATAATCGGAGCGGCGTTCCCGACATATGCAGTTTGATAGCGGCGACTCAGACAATGACTATTGCCTATTCCGAATGGCTGTCACGTAAACCGTCGGCTGTAGCCGCTGAGTGGTGAAGTGGACGACGTGCGCTGTCGACGAATCAGCGTGGGGACGGTAACGGCGGAGCAACGAACTCTCCCTGGCACACACCTCGTAACTGCTGCTCAAACTGCTCGATAATCGCCGGCCAGCCCTGACGGCTGGCATGTTGCCGGGCATTGAGGCGCATGCGGCGCAGGCTTTCGGCGTCTTCGAGCAGCCAGTTGGCGGCATCGCAGAACGCATCTTCGTCCCCCGGCATCGCCAGCACGCCGTTGTAGCCATGGCGAATATGCTGGGTCGCTGCGGCCTGGTCATAGGCCACCACTCCCAAACCCGACGCCATCGCTTCCAGCACCACATTGCCAAAGGTTTCCGTCAGGCTGGGAAACAGGAACACGTCACCTGACGCGTAATGCCGCGCCAGCGCTTCACCGCGCAAGGTGCCGCAGAAGATTGCCTCGGGCAGTTCCTTCTCCATGATGGCCCGTTGCGGCCCATCGCCGACGATGATCAGTTTCATCTGGCGCATAGGGTAGGTGTCTTGCAACGTCTCGAAGCAACGCTTGAGCAGTCCCAGGTTCTTTTCCTGCGCCAATCGACCTACATACAACACAGCGGTTTGCTCGTCGTTCAAGGCCCAGCTTTCACGCAGCGCGTTATCGCGTTTTGCCGGGTGGAACAGCTGGCTGTCGACACCGCGCGACAGCATGCCCAAACGCTCGAAATGCCGACGCTCCAGTTCCAGGCGCTGACTGGCACTCGGCACCAGGGTCAAGGTCGAGCGGTTGTGAAACCAGCGCAAGTAATGGGTGACCATCCGGCTCAACACACTCAAACCGTATTGGTTGGAATACTGTTGGAAATTGGTGTGAAATCCACTGACCACGCTGATGCCCAGGCGCCTGGCTGCGCGCAGGGCAGACAAGCCCAACGGCCCTTCCGTGGCGATATACAGCACATCCGGGCGCTGGCGCGTCCAGCGCCTGAGCAACTTGTGCATCGACGACTGGCCCCATTGCAGGCCGGGGTAACCCGGCAATGGCCAGCCACGACACAGCAGCAATTCATCGTCGCTGGGGCGGCTCTGGTCACTGCCCTGGCGTGGGCGCACCAGCTCGACTTGATGGCCGCGCGCGCGCAAACCCTCGCACAGGCGGCCAAGGGTGTTGGCCACCCCGTTGATCTCTGGCGGGAAGGTTTCGGTAATGAGGGTGATGTGAAGCGAGGCTGTCGTCATGACCCACAGTGTCACCGTGGGCCATGTCGTCATTGTGTCTTCCAGATGATGGATTTATGACGGGGTCACTTTTTGCTGCTGTGCCATCGCCTCGGCACCCTGTTCGCGTACCCAGAACAGCGTGGCCCCGGCCACTGCCGCCGGCATCATCAGCAGGTTCACCACCGGCACCAGCAACACCAAGTAGACGATCCCGCCGAAGCTCATGCTCTGCCAGCGCTTCTGGCGCAGCCAGGCGAGCATTTCGTTCCAGCCCAGCTTGTGGTTGTCGGCCGGGTAGTCGATGTACTGGATCGCCATCATCCACACGCCGAACAACAGCCACAGCGGCGCGGCGACCAGGTTGACCACCGGGATGAACGACAGGATAAACAGGCCGATGGCCCGTGGCAGGAAGTAGCCCAGCTTGCGCATTTCCCGGGCCAGGGTGCGCGGCACCATGGCGATCAGTTCACCCCAGCTGAAGGCCGGGAAGTCATCCGTGCCGCGCACCACCACCTCAACTTTCTCCGAGAGAAAACCGTTGAACGGCGCGGCGATGATATTGGCCAGCATGGTGAAGGTGAAAAACACCATCAACACCACCAGCACCACAAACAGCGGCCACAAGAGGTAATTCAGAAAACCCAGCCAACTGGGCAGCGTCGGCATCAAATGGTCGACCCACAAGCTGAACTGGTGGCCGGCGAAATAGATCAAGCCGACGAACAGCACCAGGTTGATTGCCAGCGGCAGCAGCACAAACAGGCGCAGGCCAGGGCTCAACACCAGTTTGAGGCCTTCACGCAGGTATTGCGGGCCGGAAAGAGCAGGGGCGGGCATGGAGAACTCCGAGCAGAGGGACGAACGCGCCGACCTTACCGGCTTTGCTTAACAGGCGAAAGCCACGACATCAGCAGTAACAAACCCATCGATCAACTAGGTCGACAGCATAGAGACCACCTATGAGCTGGATTGTTATTCCGTATTTCCTTAATCTTGCCCCCCTCTATACGCTGCACCCATTATTTTCAGGACGTGCGAGTTCAAGCCTTCCCCAAGTGCTTCGCAGTCCTTTTTTATTCCAGCCGCCCTGTTGCCCGGGTGGTCGATAGGAGTGAGTCATGTCTGATACCCGTCATTCGCGAGTGATTATTCTCGGTTCCGGCCCTGCCGGTTACAGCGCTGCCGTCTACGCTGCCCGGGCCAACCTCAAGCCGCTGCTGATCACCGGCATGCAGGCGGGCGGTCAGTTGACCACCACCACCGAAGTCGACAACTGGCCGGGCGACGTCCACGGCCTGACCGGCCCGGTGCTGATGGAACGCATGAAAGAGCACGCCGAGCGCTTCGAAACCGAGATCGTGTTCGACCACATCAACCAGGTCGACTTCTCCAAGAAGCCTTACAGCCTGACCGGTGACAGCGGCGTCTACACCTGTGACGCACTGATCATCGCCACCGGCGCCAGCGCCCGCTACCTGGGCCTGCCGTCGGAAGAAGCGTTCATGGGCAAGGGCGTTTCGGCCTGCGCGACCTGCGACGGTTTCTTCTACCGCAACAAGCCGGTGGCTGTGGTCGGTGGTGGTAACACCGCGGTGGAAGAGGCGCTGTACCTGGCCAACATCGCCAGCACCGTGACCCTGGTTCACCGTCGCGAGACCTTCCGCGCCGAGAAGATCCTGATCGACAAGCTGCACGCCCGTGTCGCTGAAGGCAAGATCATCCTCAAGCTCAACGCCACGCTGGACGAAGTCCTGGGCGATAACATGGGCGTGACCGGTGCCCGCCTGAAAAACAACGACGGCAGCTTCGACGAGCTGAAAGTCGACGGCGTGTTCATCGCCATCGGCCACACCCCGAACACGTCGCTGTTCGAAGGTGTGCTGGAAGCCAAAGACGGCTACCTGGTGGTGCAGGGCGGCCGTGAAGGCAACGCCACTGCTACCAACATCGAAGGCATCTTCGCCGCCGGTGACGTGGCTGACCACGTGTACCGCCAGGCCATCACCTCGGCCGGCGCCGGCTGCATGGCGGCCCTGGATGCCGAGCGTTACCTTGATGGGTTGAAGGACGCTTCGTTCTAAACCCGTTGAAATAAAAAAACCGGCTGAGAGGCCGGTTTTTTTGTGCCCGCGATCCAATTAACACCACAAGACAAATGTGGGAGCTGGCTTGCCTGCGATAGCGGTGTGTCAGCCACCACCGCCATCGCGGGCAAGCCCGGCTCCCACATTGACAGTGTTCCGTTGTTGAATCAGCGGCGGGTCAGGGGCTGTGCGGTGAACTTCACACCGGCCAGGCCGTGCGCGATCAGCGCACGAATATTGCCGTGATCGCTTCCCTCCGGCGTGGCCACCACCGAACGGTAATGCTCACCAAACGCCAGCAGCGCTTCCTGATCGCTCAAACCTTCCAGCAGTGCCAAACCCAAGGTCTTGCACGAACCCTCGTTCTGGCCGGCGGCATTTTCAACATCGCCGTTGGTGAAGGCTTGCGGCTGGTAGTCGTAACCCGCGGCTACAAAAGCCAGGGTGTCGGCAAATACATGTTCGCCGCTGTTGAGGCTGGCACGCAGGGCATTCAAATCAGTCATGGGTTTTTCCTTTGGCAAACGCCGCCTGTTGGTCAGCGCTGGCTTCTTTCTGGTAGTGGGCTTTCCACTCGGCATACGGCATGCCGTACACCACTTCGCGGGCGTCATCGAGGCTCAGCTCGATGTGGCGTTCGTCGGCCTCGGCCTTGTACCACTTGGACAAGCAGTTGCGGCAGAAACCGGAGAGGTTCATCAGGTCGATGTTCTGCACATCCTTGCGGCTGTCCAGGTGGGCCACCAGCCGGCGGAAGGCGGCGGCTTCGAGTTCGAGGCGTTGTTGATCGTTCATAGGGCTCACGCAAATCTCAGGGGTTAGCGGCTGGCCGCCAGGGTAATCGACACCGATTCGGCAAAGCGTAGCGCATGGGGCTTGTCCACTTCGACTTCGGCATACAGCACAGACTCGTTGCTCATCACCAGGTCCAGCAGCTCCTGGGTCAGGCGCTCCAGCAGGGCAAAGCGGTTGCCTTCGACGTGGGCAATGATGGCTTTGGTGATGGTGCGGTAGTTCAGCGCGTGGTCGATATCGTTGTCGCGCACGGCTTCCTGCGCGGCATACAGGATGGTCAGGTTGATCAGCACGTCCTGCTTGTTGAGGATCTCATCCTCGTTGATGCCGATGTACGTACGCAGGCACAGGTCCTTGACCCGGATGCGCGCCATGCCTGGTTGAAGTTGTGGCATTGCTACTTGCTCCGTCCAATCAGTTGCAGGAACTCCATGCGCGTGGTGTTCGACTCGCGGAACGCGCCGAGCATCACCGAGGTGTTCATGGTTGAATTCTGTTTTTCCACGCCGCGCATCATCATGCACATGTGCTGCGCCTCAATCACCACCGCCACACCGGCCGCCTGGGTGACGCTCTGGATGGCGTCGGCGATTTGCCGCGTGAGGTTTTCCTGGATCTGCAGGCGCCGTGCATACATGTCGACAATGCGCGCCAGCTTCGACAGGCCCAGCACCTTGCCCGTCGGAATGTAGGCCACGTGGGCCTTGCCGATAAAGGGCAGCAGGTGATGCTCACACAGTGAGTACAGCTCGATGTCCTTGAGGATCACCATCTCGTCGTTATCGGAGGTGAACAGTGCGCTGTTGACGATGGTTTCCAGGTTCTGCTCGTAGCCATGACACAGATACTGCATGGCCTTGGCGGCGCGCTTGGGCGTGTCGAGCAACCCTTCGCGCTCCGGGTCTTCGCCCAGGCTCTTGAGGATCTCGCGGTAGTGTTGGGGCAGGGACAAGGTCATACAACATCCTCACAAACGGCTTACTTGATATGCCGCCCGCCGTTGACGGTCAGGGTGGTACCAGTGACATAAGGGTTATCCAGCAGGTAACGCACGCTCTGGTAGATCACTTCGGGCCCGGGCTCGATGCCCAGAGCCGACTTGGCCAGCACCTTGGCGCGGTAGGCCGCGTCGTCGCCCTCGTTGAACATCACCATCGCCGGGGCGATGCCGTTGACCTTGATCAGCGGCGCGAACTGCGCGGCGAACGACAACGTGAGGCTGTCGAGCCCGGCCTTGGTGGCGCAGTAGGCGATGTGCTGGCGGCTGCCCTTGCGCACCACGTCATCGCTGATGTGCACGATGTCTGCCGGTGTCGAGCGTTGCAGCAAGGGTGAACAATGCAGGTTGATCAGGTAGGGCGCAAGCATGTGCACGCTGAACATGTCGCTAAACGCTTGGCTCTCGTCGCCTGGGGCTTCTGCAACCCACGCCGAGGCGTTGTGGATGATCGCGCGCAGGCTGTCGGTGTGAGTCTTCAGCTCAGCGATAAAGGCCAGGATCCCGGCCTCGCTGGAGAAATCGGCAAACACGCCCACGGCGCCACGCTCGCGCAGGGCGTGTACGCCAGGGCGTTCGCTGCGGTAGCTGAAAATCACCGAGTGGCCGTCATCCAGCAGGCGCTCGGCACAATGCAGGCCGACACGCTGGCCGGCACCGGTGATCAGGATCGGGGCGTCTGTTGCAATCATGGGGGACTCGATTCGCTGGCAGGCTCAAATCATACCAGCGACCGCGCCCCCTGTACTCACGCGGCGGCTTCAGTAGCCTTGCGAGGTGCGGGTGCGGGATGCAGCCAGCTGGCCAGCAGGTGAGTCGACAGCGGAATGAACAGGTAAACCATCAATGGCGTGAGTGACAGGGTGCTGACCAATACGCGGGGAGCCAGGTCCAACTCGCCGAGCAACGGGCCCAGTACAAAGTTGAAAATCAGCGACACCGGGAAAAACGCCAGCCAGATCGCCACCGCCTGCTTCCAGCGCGGTGGTCGTGAACCTGCCGCGCCAAACCAGCCATCAATGCCGCTCACGCGATGCTCTGACGGGTCGGCAAACAGCTCACTGCCACGACCCAGCCAGGCGCTGCGGGAGGCGGAAAACTCCCAGGCATGCAGGGTCTTTTCGTCGGCAAAGCGGAAAATGATCTGGAATTCGTCGTCGTGGGGCGGCGGGGCAAGCACGCCTGAGCCCAGGTAACCAGGGAAGTCGGTGGCCAGTTGTTCGCCTTCGCGCAGCCAGCTCATCAATTCTTCATAGCGCCCTTTGGCCACGCGGCGCGCAACCATCAGGGTGACGGGTGAGGTAGACATTGTGTATCTCCAAGTAATCAGGTGCGCTGGGCCGGGTAGGCGGCGCACAAACGTAGCGGCCGGGTGGGGCTGCTACGTAAAAACAGGCAAGGATTATTCCTGTTTTGCCCAAATACGCCAGAGACTTCGGACAGATCGCCGCAGACCTTGAATCGACGACGGCAATCGGCGTTAAATAGGATCCACATTTGCACGGCTGTTTCCGACTCCAGATGCCCGAAATCATTGCCCCACAGCGTGAAACCACACAAGACAGCCAGGCTGACGACGTGGTGTTGTTTCCGATTCGCGAAGTCGCAAGGCTGACCGGCGTCAACCCGGTCACATTGCGTGCGTGGGAGCGACGGTACGGGCTGATCCAGCCCGTGCGCACCGAAAGTGGGCATCGGCTGTACTCAAGCAGCGATATCGACACCGTGCACCGCATTCTCGACTGGATCGAGCGCGGCGTAGCGGTGAGCAAGGTGAGCAAGATCCTGGCGCGGGATGAGTTGCGCAGCGCGCCAACCAGCACATCGCGCATCGATACCGAGATGGAGTGGAGCCAATGGCAAGTGCAATTGCGCCAGGCCATCAGTGCATTCGATGACCGCCAGCTTGACCGCCTATACGGCCAGATTTTCTCGGCCTACTCCATGGCCGTGGTGTTCCAGGACATCCTGATGCCGCTGTGGCAGCAATTGCTGCGTCACCATGGTGACTTCGGCCAGGCCAGCGAGTGGCTGTTCTTCGACAACTTCCTGCGCTCACGTACCGCGCAACGCCTGCAAATGGCGACGGCAACGCCTGCGCCCAGGGTGCTGTTATCCGCCATCGCCGGGGAGTGCCGCGAGCTGGAGTTGTTGGTTGCAGGCTTGTTGATGTCGACGGAAAACCTCGCGGTCAAAGTCCTGGGGGTTGGTCAGCCCTTCGATGAGCTGACGCTGGTCTGCGAAAAGACCCGGCCCCAGGCGCTGGTGATGTTTTCCAATCGTTTTCCTGGCAGTGAGTTGCCGTTGCGCCTCAAGCGCCTCGCCATGACGCTGGATTGCCCGCTGCTGCTGGCCGGTGATGCATCAGACTTGGCAGAGGCGAGCCTGATGGGCTCGTCGATTGGCTGCCTGGGCAACGACGCACGGCTGATGCAGCGTCGCTTGCAGCAGTTTCTCAGCGGTCAGCTGGATACCTGATCTCAGGCGTGCACCTGTGGATGCACCAAACGGTGCTGATGCAGGATGAACTGGCGTAGGCGCTCGGTCTCATCCGCATCGCCCTGGCTCAGGCGATAGGCGAACAAACCCCGGGCGGTTTCCCGCTCCAGCGTGCCGCGCAGTGCGATGCGTTCGTAGCCGGAAGGGCTGAACCACAGCGAAAAGGTTTTCGGTGGTTTGATCCGGCCACGAATTTCCACCAACACACCCTTGAATGACACCTCGTGCACCCACAGCGCGCCCGGGTTGCCCTTGACGTTCTCCAGTGCCACCGGGGTTTCCAGTGCCAGCCGCCACGGGCGGATCATCGGCCCATCTTCAAAAATGCTCGGCACGCCCAGGCGCAAATGCACCGCGTGAAACTCATCCTCCACCAGATGCAGGGGGAAGGTGAGTTGCTGGTTGTCGAATTGTGCCTGGATGGTGAGGTGGTCGTGAGCGGCCAGCCGGGTGAGCAAGTCACGGATCTGCGCGCCGCCGTTGACGGTCAGGCTCGACGATGCGTCCCGCAGGTTGAGCTGCGGGTTGTGCTGCATGTTCTGGATGAAGTCCAGTTCGTCCTGGGTCAGTAGAGCGTCGCGATGCATGAGGGTGCTCACGGTGAGACATTAAAAAGCCATTATCGCTCTAAAGGCCGCGTTTTCTACAATTTGTTGGTTCCGCTCGTCGCCTGAAGGGCCGCCAACTGGTCTTTCAATTCGGCCACTTGTGCCTCCAACTGCGCAACGCGCTGCTGCGCCTTGACCTGCGTGGTCACGTCTTTTTGCACGCCCACAAAGTAGGTCTGCCTGTCGGCCTCGTTATACACCGTCGAAATCGACAGCTCGTTCCAGAAGGGGGTGCCGTCCTTGCGATAGTTGCGCAGGGTTTCCCGGCAGGAATCGCCGCTGTCGAGGGCCTGGCGAATGGCGATCAAGGCGGGCTGGTCACGGTCGCCCGACTGCAGGAAGCGGCAATCCTGATAAAGGATGTCGTCCACACCATAGCCGGTTATCCGCTCGAACGCCGGGTTGACGTAGATCAGCGGTTTGTCCTTGCCTTCGCGCTCTGCGATGACGATGCCATCGTTGGAAGCGTTGATGACCATTTGCATCAGTTGGGCGTTGATCATTGAGCGGTCCATGGCTGGAGTTTGAAAAGTGGAGTTTATGGCATGCCTTGAATGTTGCACGACGCACGCCGAAACATTTGCGGTAGCTGCTAATATCCCACGCTTTCGCTCAACTACAGGATCAGATTGATGAAAGTCGCCATCCTTTCCGGCTCGGTGTACGGTACCGCAGAAGAAGTCGCCCGCCACGCCGCCGGCATCCTCAACGCCGCCGGTTTCGAAGCCTGGCACAACCCGCGCGCCACCTTGGCCGACGTGCAGGCCTTCGCTCCCGAGGCGTTCCTGGCGGTGACGTCCACCACCGGCATGGGTGAGCTGCCCGACAACCTGCAGCCGCTGTACTCGACTATTCGTGACCAACTGCCTGCCGCCTGGCGCGGCCTGCCTGGCGCCGTGATCGGCTTGGGCGACGCGAGCTACGGCGATACCTTCTGCGGCGGCGGCGAGCAAATGCGCGAGCTGTTCGGCGAGTTGGGCGTGCGCGAAGTGCTGCCAATGCTGCGCCTGGACGCCAGCGAAAGCGTGACCCCCGAAGCCGATGCCGAGCCGTGGCTGGCGGAGTTGGTCACTGCACTGCGCGGCTGACCGGAAACTCGCGCAGCAACGCCAACCAGGCCTGGGCGGCTTTCGACAGATAGGCGCCCTCACGCCAGATAAAGGCGATGTCCCAGCGCAGATAGTCCGGCGCCTTGAGCGTCAGGCGCACCACCCCCGGTCGCACTAGCCCACGGGCGACCACACTGGGCAGCAGCACCACCCCCTGGCCGGCTGCCACCAGTGCCACGAGGAAATCCGCCTGCCCGCTGCGGCCGATCTCCTTCGGGGTGAAGCCCAACTGCTGACAGGCTTGCATCAACCGATCGTTCAACACAAAGCTGCGCTGGTACATCAGGAATGGCGTGTCGGCCAATTCTTCCAGGCGCACCTGGGCGTTTTCCGCCAGCGGGTGGTCCATCGGCAGCAGGGCATCCAGCGGTTCATCGCAGAAGGCTTGCCAGGCAAAGGCCGGGTCGCTCGGCATCAGGCTGCCACCCACGTCCAGTTCGCCACTCAAGATCGCCTGCTCGATGGTGCGGCTGCCGCCTTCCAGCAATTGGATAGTGACGTTTGGGTAGCGCCTGCGGTATTCGGCAAACAACCCGGCAAACAGCGTATCGCCCGCCAGTAGCGGCAGGCCCAGGCGCAGCTCGCCGCGGGTCAGTTGCTGCATGTCATCCAGTTCGCTGAGCAATTCGGACTGCAGGCGCAACATGGCCTCGGCGCGCTGCAACACCACCTCGCCTGCGGCGGTCAGGCGGATCTGCGAACCCGTGCGCTCCAGCAACGGCATGCCCAGGTTTTGCTCCAGTTGCGCAACCTGTTTGCTCACGGCCGATTGGCTGATGTGCAGGGTTTTACCGGCCTGGGTAAAACCCCCTCGGTGGATCACTTCGACAAAGCTGCGCAGCTGTTTGAATTCCATGGGCCAAATTCCAGTTTGGAATAGTTGGCAGTCTAACAATTCGCTGTGGGGATGGGCATGGCCTCTTTAAAATGGCCTTCTGCGAGGAACCCAAGCCCATGAAACGTTTCACCCTCAAACATCTCGGCCGCCTGCTGACTGAGCTGGTCGTGCTATTGGCCATCTACCTGCTGGGCTGCGAACTGGCCGTGTGGCTGAACTGGCCAATCCCGGGCGGCGTGGTGGGCCTGGGCCTGTTGCTGGCGACCTTTGCCAGTGGGCTGGTCAAGCCGGCCGCCCTGCAACTGGGCGCCGGGGTGTTGATGGCGGAGATGCTGCTGTTCTTCATTCCGGCCTTGATGAGCCTGCTCGATTACGGCGGCCTGTTGCGCAACGATGGCTGGCGCATCCTGTTGGTGATCGGCTTCAGCACGTTGGCGGTGATGCTGGTGACCGCGTTCACCGTCGAGCTGGTGTGCCGCTGGAGAATGCGCCGTGAAGCTTGAGCTGATGCCAGTGTTCTGGCTCGCCCTGACCCTGGGTGCCTATATTTTCAGCCGCTGGATCTATCGCCGCACCGGGCGCTATCTGCTGTCGCCATTGATCCTGGTACCCGTGCTGTTACTGGCGGTGGCCGTGCCGATGAAAACCGCCTACGCCGAATACGCCGCCGACACCCATTGGCTGATGCTCGTGCTGGGCCCGGTTACCGTGGCGTTCGCCGTGCCGATCTGGCAACAGCGCCGCTTGCTGGCACTTCACTGGTCGGCGTTGCTGTTGGGCATGGTCGCAGGCAGCGCGGCGTCCATCGCCACCTCGTTCGGCCTGGCCAAGGCGTTGGCGCTGGACAGCTCGGTGACGATGTCCTTGGTGCCGCGTTCCATCACCACACCGTTTGCCATGCCCGTATCTTCCGACCTCGGCGGCGTGCCGGAACTCACCGCCGTGTTCGTGATGTTTACCGGTGTGTTCGGCGCCATGCTCGGCGGTGTGCTGCTCAAGTGGTTGCCACTGCGCACACCGCTGGCGCGGGGCGCTCTGTTTGGCGTGGGCGCCCATGGCGCGGGTGTCAGCCGGGCGCGGGAAGTGGGCGGCGAAGAGGGCTCGGTGGCGGGCCTGGTGATGGTGTTGACGGGGTTGCTTAACCTGTTTGCCGTGCCTTTATTGGCGGCGCTTCTCTGACGCCATTTGGACTATTCTTCTGACTGACTCGTACGGTCATCAAGCTGGCTGCCAAGGCAACTACGGCGGCTGGGGTGTCTGACTAGACTGGCCCATCACTAAAAAAACAATAAATAAGAAGTGCGCCAAGGAGGTCATTGCCGTGAGCCTAGCCCCCGCTCTAACGCCACAGAATGTCAAAGCCCAAGTCAGCGCTGCCGAATGGCAAGCCCGTGTCGACTTGGCGGCCTGTTATCGCCTGGTGGCGCTGCATGGCTGGGACGACCTGATCTTCACCCACATATCGGCCAAGGTGCCGGGTACCGATGATTTCCTGATCAACCCCTATGGGCTGATGTTCAATGAGATCACTGCGTCGAGCCTAGTCAAGGTCGACCAGGCCGGCAACAAGTTGATGGACAGCCCCTACGAGATCAACCCGGCGGGCTACACCATCCACAGCGCCATCCATGAAGTGCGCCACGATGTGACGTGCGTACTGCATACCCACACCGCAGCAGGTGTGGCGGTGGCTGCGCAGAAGCAGGGCGTGTTGCCGATCAGCCAGCAATCAATCTTCGTGCTGTCGAGCCTGGCTTACCACGCCTATGAAGGCGTGGCACTGAACCACGAAGAGAAAGCCCGCTTGCAGGCCGACCTCGGCGAAAACAGCTTCCTGATGCTGCACAACCACGGCCTGCTAACCTGCGGGAGCACCATCGCCGACACCTTCCTGATGATGTTCACCTTCCAGCGCGCCTGCGAAATCCAGGTGCTGGCGCAAAACGGCGGGGCGGAACTGATTGCCATCGGGCCGCAGATTCTGGCCGGGGCCAAGGCGATGGTGGCCGCTGTCACAAAGAGCGCGCAAGGTATGGGAGGCGCGCTGGCCTGGCCGGCGCTGCTGCGTAAGCTGGACAGCCAAGACCCGGGGTATAAAAGCTGATGCCACTCGCCGAGATCCCGCTCAGAGCCTGGCGCAAACGCAGCCAGGCCTTCGACTTCCGTGGCCGCACGATCCGTTACTGGGTGGCCGGGCAAGGCGAACCGCTGCTGTTGATTCATGGCTTCCCCACCGCCAGCTGGGACTGGCATTACCTGTGGCAACCCCTGGCCCAGCGCAACCTGGTGATCGCGTGCGACATGCTGGGGTTCGGCGAGTCCGCCAAGCCGCTGGATCACGACTATTGCCTGTTGGAACAGGCCGACTTGCAACAGGCCTTGCTCGATCACCTGCGGGTGGAACAGCCGGTGCACGTGTTGGCCCATGATTATGGCGATAGCGTCGCCCAGGAATTGTTGGCGCGGCACTACGAAGGCCGGTTTCAGATGGCCAGTTGTGTGTTCCTCAACGGTGGCTTGTTTCCGGAAACCCATCGCCCGGCCCTGGTGCAGAAACTGCTGCTCAGCCCTCTGGGCTGGATGATCGGCCGTACCTTCGGGCGCAACGCGCTGTCGAACAGCTTCAGCCAGATTTTCGGGCCTCACACCCGGCCCAGCGAAAGTGCTCTGGATGACTTCTGGAGCCTGATCAATTGCAACGACGGCACGCGCATCCTGCACAAACTGATCGCCTACATTCCCCAGCGCCGTCGCCAGCGTGAGCGGTGGGTGGCGGCGATGCAGCGCGGTGACGTGCCGTTGCGGGTGATCGACGGCGAGGTCGACCCGATCTCCGGCGCGCACATGGTGGAGCGTTATCACCAGTTGGTGCCGCACGCTGACACGGTGCTACTGGCAGGCATCGGCCATTACCCGCAGATCGAGGCGCCAGTGCAGGTGCTCAAGCATTACCTGGCGTTTCGCGAGCGCATCGCCGGGCCTGTGCGGGAGCTGGCGTGCCTGCGATAGCATCACCTGGGTACAACTGAAAAACCGAGGTGCCTGCATCGCGGTCAAGCCCGGCTCCCACATAAGCCAGCGTCCAGATACGTGAACCTTCGCACAATCATCCCGCTGCCTTATCGAGCACCATTCAGCCCTGGCTGACTTTATTGTGACCGCAGGCCCTGTGCCTGACACTCAACCTATTCCCATTGTCGCCAGCGGAGTTCGGTATGAGTGAGTCAGTGCAGTTCCAGGATAAGGTCGTGATCGTCACCGGTGCCGGCGGCGGGTTGGGCCGGGCCCATGCGCTGCTGTTCGCCAGGCATGGGGCCAAAGTGCTGGTCAACGACCTGGGCGGCTCTACCCAGGGCGAAGGCGCCAATGCCTCCGCTGCCGACCGCGTGGTCGCCGAAATCCGCGAAGCGGGCGGCATTGCCGAAGCCAACCATGATTCCGTCACCGATGGCGACAAGATCGTCCAGAACGCGCTGGACGCCTTCGGCCGCATCGACGTGGTGGTCAACAACGCCGGCATCCTGCGCGACAAGACCTTCCACAAAATGGACGACAGCGACTGGGACCTGGTTTACCGGGTGCATGTCGAAGGCGCCTACAAAGTCACCCGCGCCGCCTGGCCGCACCTGCGTGAACAAGCTTACGGTCGGGTGATCTTCACTGCGTCCACCTCCGGCATCTACGGCAACTTCGGCCAGTCCAACTACGGCATGGCCAAGCTCGGCTTGTATGGCCTGACCCGCACCCTGGCGCTGGAAGGGCGCAAGAACAACATCCTGGTCAACGCCATTGCTCCCACCGGCGGCACGCGCATGACCGAAGGCCTGATCCCGCCGCAAGTGTTCGAGCGGCTCAAGCCTGAACTGGTCAGCCCGTTGGTGGTGTACCTGGGTAGCGAGGCGTGCCAGGAAACGTCGGGGTTATTTGAAGTGGGCGGTGGCTGGATCGGCAAGACCCGTTGGGAGCGCAGCCTGGGCGTGGGCTTCGACCCGGAAGCCGGGTTCTCGCCGGATGATGTGGCTGCGCATTGGGCACAGATCTGCGACTTCGAAGGCGCCGCTCATCCCAAGGACAACATCGAAGCATTGAAGGAGATGATGGCCAACTTACAGAAGTTCAGCCTCTGATCGTTGCTTGAACGCTGTTGAATCCCACGGGGCGCGAATAGCGCCCCGTTTTATTTTGGGCATAAAAAAGGCCGCTGCAAAGGCAGCGGCCGAAGTAAGACGTTGGATCAAGGAGCAACAAATCAACGTCAGTGAACACCGATAACAGATTGAAAACAGGCATCAATCCATTTGAATCCAGCTTTTCTTCCGGCTGGGGAAGCGGGCGGTTCGCCCTGAAAGCCCGCTAAGAATAGTCGGTTGTAACAGAATGAGTAATAGCGGATCGGGACAAGGACTGTTACTGAATCGGCAACAGTTGCTTTGCGTGCTATCCATCCCCCTGATAACCCACCATCCACCTGGTCCATGCCCCCGCCAAAACCCCGGCCAGCGCGCCGGTTAATCCTTTCGAGCGACAGCACGAATACCCCTTTGGTGCGCTTATCGCTCCTGATGCGCGGCAGTAGGGTGGGGCCTTCTGTCACTCACCGGGGAAGACGCATGACAAAAACAACAATGCGCGCCATCTTCACGCCGCAAGCGCTGGCGGCTGCGGTTGCACTGGGTTGCTGTGCCCAGGCGCAGGCTGTTTCGTTCAACATTGGCGAGATCGAAGGGCAATTCGACTCCTCGCTGTCGGTCGGCGCGAGCTGGGGCATGCGCGATGCCGACAAGAAGCTGGTGGGCACCGTCAACGGTGGTACTGGCCAGGCGTCTACCGGCGATGACGGACGCCTGAACTTCAAGAAAGGCGAGACCTTTTCCAAGATTTTCAAGGGCATTCACGACCTGGAACTCAAGTACGGTGACAGCGGCGTGTTTGTGCGCGGCAAGTACTGGTACGACTTCGAGTTGCAGGACGAAGATCGTGAGTTCAAGCAGATCAGCAACCACCATCGTGACGAGGGCGCGCGTTCTTCGGGCTATGAATTGCTCGACGCCTTCGTTTATCACAATTACTCCATCGGCGATCAACCGGGCAACGTGCGGCTGGGCAAGCAAGTGGTCAGCTGGGGCGAGAGCACCTTTATCGGTAATTCCATCAATAGCATCAACCCCATCGACGTTTCGGCGTTCCGTCGCCCAGGCGCAGAGATCAAGGAAGGGCTGATCCCGGTGAACATGCTGTTCGCCTCCCAGAGCCTGACCAACCAGCTGACAGTGGAAGGTTTCTACCAGTTGAACTGGGAAAACACCGTGCTGGATAACTGCGGCACATTCTTTGGTGGGGATGTGGCGGCCCATGGCTGTAATGACAACTACACGGTCGGTAACCCGGCGATTGCGCCGTTGCAGCCCGTTGCCGCCGCGTTTGGGCAGGGCTTTCAAGTGACGCGCGAAGGGGTGATCGTGCAGCGTGCACAGGATCGCGACGCCCGTGACAGTGGCCAATTCGGTACGGCGTTGCGTTGGTTGGGGGATGATACGGAATACGGCCTGTATTTCATGAACTACCACAGCCGCACCCCGACCGTGGGCACCATCACCAACAACACGAGCCTGGCCAGGCTCGGTGCGATCGCCGGTGCAGCCAATGGTCTCGCGCCCGGCTCTGGCGCAGGTCTGGTCCAGAGCCTGATGCTCGGGCGTGGCCAGTATTACCTCGACTACCCGGAAGATATCCGCCTGTTCGGCGCCAGCTTCTCCACCACCTTGCCCACCGGCACGGCGTGGACCGGCGAGATCAGCTACCGCCCCAACGCTCCGGTGCAACTCAACACCACCGACCTGACCCTGGCCCTGATCAACCCGGTCGCCGGGCAACTGGCTTCGCCGATCCGCAGCAACTTCGGTGACGACAACAAAGGTTACCGCCGCAAGGAAATCACCCAGATTCAAAGCACCATGACCCAGTTCTTCGACCAGGTGCTGGGCGCTGAACGTCTGACACTGGTAGGCGAAGCGGCTTACGTGCACGTCGGCGGGCTGGAAGACAAATCCAAACTGCGTTATGGCCGCGACTCGGTATACGGCGCCTACGGTTTCCAGGGTGACACCGACGGTTTCGTCACGGCCAACTCCTGGGGTTACCGCGCCCGGGCGATCCTCGATTACAACAACGCCATTGCCGGGGTGAACCTCAAGCCTAACCTGTCCTGGTCCCATGATGTGGCCGGCTATGGCCCCAACGGCCTGTTCAACAAAGGCGCCAAGGCCATCAGCGTTGGGGTGGATGCGGATTACCGCAGCACCTATACCGCAAGCCTGAGCTACACCGACTTTTTTGGCGGTGACTACAACACCCTGACCGACCGTGACTTTATCGCCCTCAGCTTCGGCGCGAACTTCTGATCTGGCTTAAAGAAGGATAAGACTCTATGCGTAAGATATTTGCGGTGATGGCCCTCAGCCTGTTGGCCGCCAACGTGATGGCGGCGGTGTCGCCTGAAGAAGCCGCCAAGCTCGGCACCACCTTGACGCCCATGGGCTCGGAAAAAGCCGGCAACGCCGATGGCTCGATCCCGGCCTGGACCGGCGGCATCCCGAAAAACGCCGGTGCGGTCGACAGCAAGGGCTTTCTCGCCGACCCGTTCGCCAGCGAAAAACCGCTGTTCGTGATCACCGCAGCCACCGTCGACAAGTACAAGGACAAACTCTCCGACGGCCAGGTAGCGATGTTCAAGCGTTACCCTGAGACATACAAGATCCCTGTCTACCCCAGCCATCGCACGGTCAACCTGCCGGCGGACATCTACGAGTCGATCAAGCGCAGCGCCTTGAACGTGCACGCGATCAACGACGGTAACGGCCTGGAGAACTTCACCGGCAACCGCTACTACGCGTTCCCGATTCCGAAGAACGGCGTGGAGGTGCTGTGGAACCACATCACCCGCTACCACGGTGGCAACCTGCGCCGCATCATCACCCAGGCCACCCCGCAGACCAACGGCAGCTACACCCCGATCCGCTTCGAAGAGGAGGTGGCGGTACCGCAATTGATCCCGGACATGGACCCGGCCAAGGGCGCCAACGTGCTGACCTTCTTCAAGCAGTCGGTGACCGCGCCGGCGCGCCTGGCCGGTAACGTGCTGCTGGTGCACGAGACCCTCGACCAAGTGAAGGAACCGCGCCTGGCCTGGATCTACAACGCCGGCCAGCGCCGCGTGCGTCGCGCGCCGCAAGTGGCGTATGACGGGCCGGGCACGGCGTCCGACGGCCTGCGCACCTCGGACAACTTCGACATGTTCTCCGGCGCGCCGGACCGCTACGACTGGAAGTTGGTGGGCAAGAAGGAGATGTACATTCCCTACAACAGCTACAAGCTCGACCAGCCAACCCTCAAATACGACGACATCATCAAGGCAGGCCACATCAACCAGGATCTCACCCGCTATGAGCTGCACCGCGTGTGGGAAGTGGTCGGTACGGTCAAGCCTAGCGAGCGGCACATCTACGCCAAGCGCCACATGTACATCGACGAAGACAGCTGGCAGGTGGCGCTGGTCGATCACTACGACGGCCGTGGCCAACTGTGGCGGGTGGCCGAAGGTCATGCGCAGTTCTACTACGACCACCAGGTGCCGGCCTACACCGTAGAAACCCTGTATGACCTCATCGCCGGGCGCTACATCGCCCTGGGCATGAAAAACGAAGAGAAGAGCAGCTTCGTGTTCGGCTTCGCAGCGAAAGCGGCGGACTACACCCCGGCAGCCCTGAGGTCCGAGGGCATTCGCTGATCGCAATGTGAAATGTTGTTCAACTGTGGGAGCTGGCTTGCCTGCGATGACGATAGTGAATTCACTGCCGTCATCGCAGGCAAGCCAGCTCCCACAGTCGGTTTTATGCATGGCTTGAAATCAGTTCGCTGAATACTTCTTCAACAACCGCCGACCACAGGACTAGGGTAGGCGCCAGGTTGCATAACAATAAAAAAGCAGGATGCAGCAATGACCGCCATGACACGCTGCCTGGACCGTCCTGGATTCATGCCACGGCTGTCCTCCCACCATTTATTGCGCCCGCGCCTGGCCGAACCGTTGCTGGCGGCGCAGGTGCGTGTGAAGTTGCTGTGTGCGCCCGGTGGCAGCGGCAAAAGTGCGTTGCTCGCCGAATGCGCCTTGCAGGCGCCCACGGGGTGCCAGGTGCATTGGTTGCCACTCAATGGCGCGGCCTTGAGCCCCCTCGATCTGTGCCAGCGGCTGGCGCAAAACCTGGGCCTGGCCTTCACCGATGAAGCCACGTTGCTGTTGGACCTGGCCCGTTGGCAAACCCCGGCATGGCTATTCCTCGATGATTTCTGCCGTCTGCCCACGCCAGACACCGACGCCTTGCTCGACCGCCTGCTCACCGCCACCAGCCCCGCGCTGACGTGGTGGCTGGGTGCGCGCCGACGGCCGTTGTGCAACTGGCCACGCTTGCTGCTCGACGATGAGTTGCTGGAGTGCGGCGCTGAATTGGCATTCAACCCGGCAGAGGTCCAGTCACTGCTGCGGCATGCGCCAGGGCAGTCGGTTGAGCGTGTCATGCAGTTCAGCGGCGGCTGGTGCGCGGGCGTGCGCATCGCCTTGCTGGGCGATGGCCACCCTGAAAAGACCTTGCTCGACTACCTGCAACACGAACTGTTTGGCACCTTGCCGGCCGAGCTGGCGGAGGCCTGGCGCGTGCTCGCCCATCTGCCGCGCTTCAATGCGGGGCTGTGTGAGCACTTGTTCGGCTTTGGTGACGGTGACCACTACCTGCGCGATTTACAGGCGCTTGGCGCGTTCATCCAGCCGTGGGAGGACACTGACTGGCTTCAGGTCTTCCCGCCGCTTGCCCGATTGCTGAGTGACGAACCCTGGCCGGCCAAACGCTCCTGGCACCGGCGGGCCTGTCAGTGGTTCACCACCGAGCAGGACTGGCAGGCCGCCTTCGAACAAGCCTTGCTTGCTGAAGAGTACGAAGTGGCCGTGAGCCTGTTGCAGCACTTCAGTTTCGAAGACCTGTTCCGCCAGCAGAACGCCGCGTTGCTGCTGCGCCTGCACGAGCAGCATGGCGATGAATTGATGCTCGGTTCTGCGCAACTGGTGGGGCTGGTCACGGCCGCGTTGCTGTTCGCCGGGCGCTTTGAACAGGCCGCGCAATGTATCGATCAACTGGCGCGTTTTACGCCGCAACCGACGGCGGCCCAGCAACGTTATTTGCTGGCGCGTTGGCAGGCGCAGTGGGGCTGGTTGTTGCACCTGGGCGGCGATGCCGAGCGTTCCCGCGAGCATTTCCTGGAGGCGCTGCAAGCCTTGCCCGACAGTGCGTGGACTTCGCGCCTGATGTGCCTGTCGGGGCTGACCCAGCAAGCGTTGCTGCGCGGCGAGCTGGATACGGCCCAAGCCTTGAGCCGCGAAGCGTTGTGCCTGGCCCGTGCCCACGGTTCGCTGTTGCTGGAGGCTCTGCTCGAACTGGATCACGCGCAATTGCTGGAACAACGCGGTGCGCCGTACCGGGCGCAAAGCCTGCTTGAACAGGTGCAGGCGAGGTTGCTTGCGCAGCGGCTTAAGGCTGGCCCGCTGGTGGGGCGTATCGCGTTGCGGCGCGGGCACCTGGCGTTGCGCCAAGGCCAGGATGAAGTGGCGGCCGAGTGTTTCGACGCGGGCTTGAAGATGTGCCTGCACAGTCAGGATAAGCGCGTGCTGTACGGGTTTCTCGGGTTGGCGTTACTGGCGGCGAACCGTGGCGATTACGCCCAGGCGTTTATCCAGTTGCGGGAGGCCGAGCGCTTGATGCAACAGCGTCATGTACCCGACACGGTGTATCGCGCCGTGTTGCTGTTGGTCAGCGGGCATTTCTGGCTGCAGCAAGGCCGCGCCGAATTGACGATGGAAGCGGTTCGCCGGGTGTTGCGCCACTTCCGTGGACCAAACGCCCGCCAGGCGCCGCCCGCCACGCTGGAATTGATCCCGCGCCTGGAATACCTGCTGGTATTGGCCGAGGTCAAACTGGGCTGCGCCGAGCAACCGATCCCACGGCTCACTGCCTTGCTCGATGCCACCCGCGAGCGCGGCATGCTGTGCCTGGAGACCGAGCTGCTGTTGGTGTTGGGCGAAGTGGCATGGCAACTGGGTGACCCGGCCCAGGCCCGTACAGCCTTGCGCGCGGGCTTGGAATTGGCGGGGCGTTGCCAGGTGCAGCAAGCCATTCGTGAGTTGCGCCTGCGTTCGCCCGGGCTGCTGAGCGAGTTGGGCCTGGAGCCACAGGCGTCGCCCGCCGGTGCGGTGGACAACCCGCTGAGCCAGCGCGAGCTGGAGGTGTTGCAGTTGATTGCCCTGGGCAATTCCAACCTGGAAATCGCCGACCGCTTATTTATCTCCCTGCACACCGTGAAGACCCACGCGCGGCGTATCCACAGCAAGCTGGGCGTGGAGCGGCGCACGCAAGCGGTGGCCAAGGCCAAGACGTTGGGCTTGATGGGCGGTTGAAGGTTAAGCGAACGCCTGGCGGTATTCCCCGGGCGTCGCGCCCATGGCCTGGCGGAAACGGTGGGTGAAGTGGCTGGCGCTGGAGAAACCGCACAACCAGGCGATCTCGCCCAGCGGCAGGGTGCCGCCGCGCAGCAAGGCCTGTGCGCGGGCCAGGCGACGCGCCAGCAGGTATTGATGGGGCGGCAGGCCGAAGCTTTGGCGGAACATCCGCGCAAAATGGTATTCCGATAGCGCGCACAGGCCCGCCAATTGGCCGAGGCTGATCGGCTCTTCCAGGTGATGCTCGACGTAGTCCACCAACAGCCGCCGCTGGTGTGCGGCCAGCCCGCCTTTCAAACGCAGCCCTTCACGTGCGCCCACCTGGCTGAGCAAGGTGTGGCTGAGCATTTCGTGGGCCAGGCTGCTGGTCAGCAAGCGCTCGGCGGGCTCCTGCCAATTGAGCGCGATCAGTTGGTGAAAACGCTGGGCCTGGCGGGCGTCTTCAAGAAAAGTGCTTTCGCGCAATTGCAGCTCACGGGGTTCGCGGTCGAGCAGGGTGACGCAGCCGAGGGCAAATTGCTCCGGGCTGAAATACACGTGGGCCAGGCGGATCTCGCCGTTGATCACCCAGGCCGAGCGGTGTTCGGCCGGCAGGATGCACAGCTTGTCGGGGCCGCCCTTGGTGCCCGGCTGATCGCGACGAAAGGTACCGGTGCCGCCACCGATGTAGCACGACAGGGTGTGGTGCCCAGGCGCCTGGTAATCCTGGGAATCGTGATGGTTGCTCCACAAGGCTGCAGACAAGCCGTCACCCAGCTCGGCGCAGGCCTCGAGGCGGGCGTGGGGCGAGCGGTTGAGGGCTTGAAAGACTTGCAGGGATTGCAGATCAGGCATGGTGTGTATTCTCCGACGCCTTGCATCCTACTCTGCGCAGCGGCTGCTGTGATCCTGCCAGCCGACAAAAGCGCAAGAATGTGCAAGAGATCGGGGCTGGCTGCGAGGGACACTGTGGCTCAATCACCGGAGCCCACCATGAACCTTTTCCTGTATGTACTCACCGTGTTGATCTGGGGCACCACCTGGATCGCCCTCAAATGGCAATTGGGCGTCGTGGCGATTCCCGTGTCGATCGTCTACCGCTTTGGCCTGGCGGCCCTGGTGCTGTTTGTGCTGCTGTTGCTCAGCCGCAAGTTGCAGGTGATGAACCGGCGCGGGCATTTGATTTGCCTGGCCCAGGGCTTGTGCCTGTTCTGCGTGAACTTCATGTGCTTTCTCACCGCCAGCCAGTGGATCCCCAGCGGCCTGGTGGCCGTGGTGTTTTCCACCGCCACGCTGTGGAACGCGCTGAATGCCCGGGTGTTCTTTGGCCAACGCGTCGCGCGCAACGTATTGATGGGGGGCGCGCTGGGCTTGTCGGGGCTGGGCTTCTTGTTCTGGCCGGAACTGGTCGGGCATACCGCCAGCCCGCAGACCTTGCTGGGGTTGGGCCTGGCGTTGCTCGGCACGATGTGTTTCTCGGCGGGCAACATGCTCTCGAGCCTGCAACAGAAAGCCGGGCTCAAGCCGCTGACCACCAACGCCTGGGGCATGGCCTACGGTTCGGTGATGCTGGCGACCTACTGCGCGGTGCGCGGCATCCCGTTCGACATGGATTGGAGTGCGCGTTACATCGGCGCCCTGTGGTACCTGGTGATCCCGGGTTCGGTGATCGGCTTTACCGCCTACCTCACCCTGGTCGGGCGCATGGGGCCGGAGCGTGCGGCGTATTGCACAGTGTTGTTCCCGGTGGTGGCGCTGAACGTCTCGGCGTTTGCCGAGGGCTACCAGTGGACCGCTCCGGCCCTGGCGGGGTTGGTGCTGGTGATGCTGGGCAATGTGTTGGTGTTTCGTAAACCCAAGCCTGTGAGCCCGGCCTTCGAAGCTAAGCTGGTTTAAACCTGTGGGAGCTGGCTTGCCTGCGATAGCGTCACCTGGGTGCAACTGAGAGACCGAGGTGCTTGCATCGCAGGCAAGCCAGCTCCCACACAAGCCAGCTCCTACACAAGCCAGCCGCCACATATGATCCGCGTTGTGGGGTTATTTGAGGCCCAGGCGCTTGGCCATGCGGCCGAGGTTGGCGCGGTCCAGCCCCAGTTCGCGGGCGGCGCTGGCCCAGTTGTGCTGATGGCGCTCCAGGCAGGTGCTGATCACTTGGCGCTGGTACTGCTCGGTGGCCTGGCGCAGGTCGCCGCTGACCACGGGCGCTGTTTCGGCCGCGGCTTCTATTGCAGGCGGCGCGCTGACGTCGGGCAGGTCGAGGTCCTGGGCGCTCAGGCTGAGAATCTTCGGACGCTCGCGGCAATTGCCCAGGGCCTTGAGTGCGCTGCGGCCAATCAAATGTTCCAGCTCCCGCACGTTACCCGGCCAGTTGTAGGCCAGCAGCGCCGCCTGGGCATCGCTGGTCAGGCGCAGGCTGCCCAGGCCCATACGCGAGCGGTTTTGTTCGAGGAAGTAACCCGCCAGCAACAACACATCACGGCCACGCTCGCGCAGCGCCGGCACTTGCAGCGGGTACACGCTCAGGCGGTGGTAAAAGTCGGCGCGGTAGCGGCCGTTGCGCACTTCTTCGGCGAGGTCGCGGTTGGTGGCAGCGATCAGGCGCACATCCACCTGGTGCTCCTTGTCCGATCCCAGGCGCTGCAATTGGCCGCTTTGCAGCACGCGCAACAGCTTGGCCTGCACGGTCAGGGACAATTCGCCCACTTCGTCCAGGAACAGCGTGCCGCCATTGGCCAGCTCGAATTTGCCACGGCGCTCGTTCAGCGCGCCGGTAAAAGCACCGCGCACATGGCCGAACAGTTCGCTCTCGACCAGGGTTTCCGGCAGAGCGGCGCAGTTAAGGCTGATCAAGGGTTTGTCGGCGCGCGCGGACGCGGCGTGGATCGCCTGCGCCACCAATTCTTTGCCCACACCGGTTTCGCCGGTGATCAGCACCGTCAGGTCGCTGCCGCCCACCAGTTTGATTTCTTCGACCAGGCGCTTGTGGGCCTTGCTCTGGCCGATCATTTCCTTGTGCTGCTGGCCGCTGGCCTGGCGGTAGATCTCGGCGCGCTGGTGTTCATCTTCGGCACGCAGGGCCAGGCGCTCGATGCGCTCGGCAACATTCACCGTGGCCGCCGCCAGACTGGCGAAGGCCTGCAGGGCGTCCAACTCGACCCGTTCGAAACGTTCGGTGTCGAGGGCATCCAACGTCAGCAGGCCCCACGGCCGGTCGTCGACAAACAGCGGGCAGCCCATGCAATCGTGGACTTCCAGGTGGCCGTGCATGCCGTCCACCAGACCGTCGTAGGGGTCGGGCAGTTGGCTGTCACTGTCAAAGCGGGTCGGACCGGGGCTGCTCAGCAGCACCTCGAAGCGCGGGTGCTCACTGACCTTGAAGCGTCGGCCCAGGGTGTCGGCGCTCAAGCCATCCACCGCCAGCGGTACCAGCCACTCGCCGTCCAGGCGCAGCAACGCGGCGGCATCGCAGGGCAGCAGGGCGCGCATGGCCTGCAGCAGGCGGCGGTAGCGCTCGCTCTCGGGCAGATCGCGGGACAGGTCGGCGACCAGGGGGAGCAGGGTGGTGAGCAGGGAGTGTGCAGTCATAATGACTCCTTGTAGTCCTTATGACTATAAGGTGTAGGAAGTCAAAATGACTATTTTTTATTCAAGTCATTGAAATATAAGGATTAATAAGTTGGCACGAATACTGAGTAAGTAAAGGCAATCAGTCAAAAGACCCAGGAGTCTGCCATGCTTAGTGCCCAAGACCGTGCCATCGTCAAATCCACTGTGCCCCTGCTGGAAAGCGGCGGCGAAGCGCTGATCACCCATTTCTACCGCATGATGCTCTCCGAGTACCCGGAGGTTCGCCCGCTGTTCAACCAGGCCCACCAAGCCAGTGGCGACCAGCCGCGTGCCTTGGCCAACGGCGTGCTGATGTACGCACGGCACATCGACCAACTGGACCAGTTGGGCGACCTCGTCGCCAAGATCATCAACAAGCACGTGGCCCTGCAGATTCTGCCGGAGCACTACCCGATCGTGGGCGCCTGCCTGCTGCGTGCAATTTCCGAAGTGCTGGGCAGCGAGATCGCCACGCCTGAGGTGATGAGTGCCTGGGGCGCCGCCTATGGCCAGCTGGCCGACATCCTGATCGGCGCCGAAGCGGCCATCTATGACGAGAAAGCCCAGGCCCCGGGTGGCTGGCGCGGTGCGCGGCCGTTCATTCTGGTCAAGCGTGTGGAGGAGAGCGATGAAATCATCTCCTTCTATTTTGCCCCGGTGGACAACGGCCCGATCCTGGCGGCTGCGCCTGGCCAATACATCGGCATGAAGCTGGTGCTCGATGGCGAAGAAGTGCGCCGCAACTATTCCCTCTCGGCCCTGAGCGATGCGGGCCTGTACCGCATCAGCGTCAAACGTGAAGCCGGTGGGCGGGTGTCCAACTACCTGCATGACCAGATGCACGTCGGCGCGACTATCGACCTGTTCCCGCCTTCGGGCGAGTTCACCCTGGCGGCCAGCGACAAGCCGTTGGTGCTGATCAGCGGCGGCGTGGGCATCACGCCGACATTGCCGATGCTGGAAGCCGCCCTGGCCACCGAGCGCCCGGTGCACTTTATCCACTGCGCGCGTAACGGCGGGGTGCATGCGTTCCGTGACTGGGTGGACGGCCTGGCCGCCAAGCACCCGCAACTCAAGCGCTTCTACTGCTATGCCGAGGACGATGGCGTGAGCCCTGCGGCAGACAAGGTGGGCATGCTGACCCAGGAGCAACTGGCCGCGTGGTTGCCGGAGCAGCGTGATGTGGACGCGTACTTCCTGGGACCTAAAGGTTTCATGGGCGCGGTCAAGCGTCACCTTAAGGCGTTGGGTGTGCCGGAGAAACAAAGCCGCTATGAATTCTTCGGCCCGGCGTCGGCACTGGAATAACACCATCAGAACTGTAGGAGCTGGCTTGCCAGCGATGGCATCCGCTGGGTACGCCTGATGTACCGAGTCGTCTGCATCGCCGGCAAGCCGGCTCCTACAGGGATGGCGTCCGCACAGCCACAACATTTTCCCCGATTAATCCCCCGTTAACCCCCTTCTGTTTAAACCACTCTCTGTGTGTAAACTTGCGGCCATTGGCACAACCAAACAAAGGGAACCCGAGATGAGTGACGAATTGCGTTTAGGCAGGGAGCGGCGCTTTCTGGTGTTGCTGGGCATCATCTGCCTGGCGCTGATCGGCGGTGCGTTGTACATGCAGGTGGTGTTGGGCGAGGCGCCTTGCCCGCTGTGTATCCTGCAGCGCTATGCGTTGCTGCTGATCGCCGTGTTCGCGTTTATCGGCGCGGCCATGCGCACCAAGGGCGCGGTCACGCTGTTCGAAGGGCTGGTGATCCTCAGCGCCCTGGGCGGTGTCGCGGCGGCCGGTCACCATGTGTACACCCAGTTCTTCCCTGAGGTCAGCTGCGGCGTGGATGTGCTGCAGCCGATTGTCGATGAGCTGCCCCTGGCCAAGGTGTTCCCTTTGGGGTTCCAGGTGGATGGCTTCTGCAGCACGCCGTACCCACCGATCCTCGGCCTGTCCCTGGCCCAATGGGCGCTGGTGGCTTTCGTGCTGACGGTGATCCTGGTGCCGCTGGGCATCTACCGTAATCGCCAACGCAACACCTGAGTCGTTTTTGCAAAACGCCCCGGTTCTCCAGATGGGAGACCGGGGCGTTTTGCTGTGTAGGAATTTTGTGAAACTGCCGTGACGAGGAGCAATTTCAGGTGCGCGCAGCGTGCGACATGTTGTCACACGGAACCTGTCGCAGGACGTTTCTGACCCCGCGCGTAACCCATTAAATTTGCCTCGGGCGCGTGATTTGTGCTGTCAGTTCGTCGTTTGAACGATCCCGCGAAACACCTGTCGTCCGAGCCGTTCGGTGATGTCCGAATGCCTTGTTTTATGGGGGGTTGGATCCGTTTTGCATGCCCTTACAGCGTGTAAGGGATGTGACGGTCGACCTAATAACACGGCAATTTTTGTGGTTTTTGTTGAGAATCGAACGCGATAAGATCGCGAACCGTTGCAATAATGGTGAAGGATTATTGCTGTAATCGATAAAAATTATTTCTTTATAAGACATGGTTTATACATCGCTAGCTAACTACAATCGCCCGCACTGAATGTCCGGTGCTGTTCAATATTTGAGCATTGGAGCGGTCGAGGGGCAGATGGATGGCTCTGTGCGACCCCAGGTTCCGGCAGCCTTTCAACTATCCGCACCAAATGGAATTGGTCTGTAACAAGGCCTTTAACCACGAAATCGAATAAGAACTCACCGCAGGTCCGTGAAACGCTCCGTTATGGCGTAGCGGGCAGGCTCTTATTCAATCGAAGAGAAATGCCAACCCTTGGCAGGGTGAAGTGTTGGCGATCAAAACCCAACTGCATTGCGCAAGCTGCTTTAGAGGTCGTGAGATGAGTAAAAACAGGTACCCCCGATTACTAGGCTTTTTGCCGCTGCTTGGCATGATGTTAATGCTCGGAGGCTGCAAGTGGACCTTGATGGACCCAAAAGGACAGATCGGTCTGGATCAACGCAACCTGATCATCACCGCTACTCTGCTGATGCTGCTGGTCGTGGTCCCTGTGATCATCATGACCTTCGCCTTCGCCTGGAAATACCGCGCGTCGAACACCAGCGCCACCTACGCGCCCAAGTGGTCGCACTCCACCAAGATTGAAATCGCGGTGTGGCTGGTACCGGTCCTCATCATCATCGCCCTGGGTTACATCACCTATAAGTCGACCCACGAGCTGGACCCGTACCGTCCGCTGGAATCCGACGTCAAGCCGATCAACATCGAAGTGGTCGCGCTGGACTGGAAGTGGCTGTTCATCTACCCGGACCTGGGTATCGCCACGGTCAACGAGATCAAGTTCCCAGAGAACACCCCGCTTAACTTCCGGATCACCTCCGACGCCGTGATGAACTCGTTCTTCATCCCAGCCCTGGGCGGTCAGATCTACGCGATGGCAGGCATGCAGACTCGCCTGCACCTGATCGCCAACGAAAAAGCTGAAATGGAAGGCATCTCCGCTAACTACAGCGGCGCTGGCTTCACCGGCATGAAATTCAAAGCGATCTCGACGAGCCAGGACGATTTCAACGCCTGGGTAGCCGAAGTCAAGGCCGCACCTAAACAGCTTGATCAAGCTGAATACGATGCCCTAACCAAACCAAGCCAGAACAACCCAGTCGCCCTGTACTCCACGTACGAGCCGAACCTGTTTCAGAAAATCGTCGACAAGTACGAAGGTATGAAGCCAGGCAAGCCGGTCAAGCACGAGAAGAAAGAAGTGGCCGCGGTTGAAGGTTCTGAAACGGGCGCGCATTCAACTGCTGGGGCAGAGGAGTAAACGATGTTTGGTAAATTAAGTTGGGATGCGGTCCCGTTCCACGAGCCGATCGTAATGGTGACTATCGCCATGATCGCGCTGGGTGGTCTGGCGCTCGTAGCAGGTATCACCTATTTCAAGAAATGGTCCTACCTGTGGACCGAGTGGTTGACGTCGGTCGACCACAAGAAAATCGGCGTCATGTACGTCATCGTTGCCATGGTCATGCTGCTGCGTGGTTTTGCCGACGCCATCATGATGCGTACCCAGCTGGCCATGGCCACCGAGGGGTCGCCTGGCTACCTGCCACCTGAACACTATGACCAGATCTTCACCGCTCACGGTGTGATCATGATCATCTTCATGGCGATGCCATTCTTCACCGGCCTGATGAACCTTGCCTTGCCGCTGCAGATCGGTGCCCGTGACGTTGCCTACCCGTTCCTGAACTCCCTGAGCTTCTGGCTGCTGGTTTCCGGCGTTGTGCTGATCAACGTTTCCCTGGGCGTCGGCGAATTCGCCAAGACCGGTTGGGTTGCGTATCCGCCACTGTCGGGCATTCAGTACAGTCCGGGCGTGGGTGTGGACTACTACATCTGGGCGCTACAGTTATCAGGGCTCGGGACGACGCTAACGGGGGTCAACTTCCTGGCCACCGTGCTGAAAATGCGCGCCCCTGGCATGAAACTGATGGACATGCCGATCTTCACCTGGACCTGCACCTGGGCCAACGTCCTGATCGTGGCTTCGTTCCCGATCCTGGCCGCTACCATGGCGCTGCTGTCGCTTGACCGTTACCTGGATTTCCACATTTTCACCAACGAACTTGGTGGCAATCCAATGATGTACGTGAACCTGTTCTGGGCATGGGGTCACCCTGAGGTGTACATCCTGATCCTGCCAGCGTTCGGTATCTTCTCTGAAGTGATCTCGACCTTTACCGGCAAGCGCCTGTTCGGTCACCACTCGATGGTCTACGCATCGGGCGCAATTTCTGTACTGGGCTTCATGGTGTGGCTGCACCACTTCTTCACCATGGGTTCGGGTGCCAGCGTCAACGCCTTCTTCGGCCTGGCAACGATGCTGATTTCCATCCCGACGGGGGTGAAGCTATTCAACTGGCTGTTCACCATCTACCACGGCCGTCTGCGTATCACCAGCCAGGTTCTGTGGACCCTGGGCTTCATGGTGACCTTCGCCATCGGCGGCATGACCGGCGTACTGCTGGCCATCCCGGGTGCTGACTTCGTCCTGCACAACAGCCTGTTCGTGATCGCTCACTTCCACAACGTGATCATTGGTGGTGCTGTATTCGGTTACATCGCTGGTTTCAGCTTCTACTTCCCGAAAGCGTTCGGCTTCAAGCTGCACGAAGGTTGGGGCAAGGCTGCATTCTGGTTCTGGATCTCGGGCTTCTTCGTCGCGTTCATGCCGCTCTACGCATTGGGCTTCATGGGCATGACCCGTCGTCTGAACGCCACGACCAACCCTGAGTGGGTGCCGTACCTGTACGTCGCCATGTTCGGTGCGGTGATGATCGCTGTGGGTATTGCCTGCCAGCTGATCCAGCTGTACGTGAGCGTCCGTGACCGTAAGCAGAACGCTTGCGACTCCGGCGACCCATGGAATGGCCACACCCTGGAATGGTCGACTTCGTCGCCACCGCCGTTCTACAACTTCGCCGTGATCCCTACTGCGAACACCATTGATGCGTTCACCGAAGCCAAGGAAGACGGTACTGCGTACCAGCGTCCGAAGCACTACGAGCCGATCCACATGCCAAACAACACCGCCACTGGCGTGGTGATGGGCGGCCTGCTGACCGTATTCGGTTTCGCGATGATCTGGCACATCTGGTGGCTGGCGATCGTGAGCCTGGTGGGCACTATCGGTTACTTCATCATTCACGCTGCCCGTGATGATCAAGGCTACATGGTGCCGGTCGAGACGATCGAGCGCATCGAAGCCGAGCAGCACGCTCGCCTGGTAGCCGAGAAGAAGATTCCGGCCAACCGTGTAGAAACCTCGTTGGAACAGGCTTAAACCATGTCGAACTTAGTGACCAATGCTGGACACGCCCATGTCGATGACCATGGGCACGATGACCATCACCACGACTCGGGGCCAATGACCGTTTTCGGTTTCTGGCTCTACCTGATGACCGACTGCATCTTGTTTGCGTCGATCTTCGCGGTGTACGCGGTACTGGTAAACAACGTAGCGGGTGGCCCGTCGGGCCACGACATCTTCGAACTGCCTTACGTGCTCGGCGAAACCGCCTTGCTGTTGTTCAGTTCGATCACCTACGGCTTCGCCATGTTGGCCTTCTACAAGGGCAACAAGAAAGGCGTTCTGAGCTGGTTGGCACTGACCTTCCTGTTCGGCCTGGGCTTCATCGGCATGGAGATCAACGAGTTCCACCTGCTGATCTCCGAAGGCTACGGCCCGCACCGTTCCGGCTTCCTGTCCGCGTTCTTCACGCTGGTAGGCACCCACGGTCTGCACGTTTCGGCTGGCCTGCTGTGGATGGCGGTGATGATGTATCAGGTCAATAAACACGGCCTGACCAACACCAACAAGACTCGCCTGACTTGCCTGAGCCTGTTCTGGCACTTCCTGGACGTGGTCTGGATCTGCGTATTCACCGTCGTCTACTTGATGGGGACTCTGTAATGGCTAATGCACACTCCCATGACCATGACAGCCATGATGCGAGCCACGGCAGCGTTAAGTCCTACGCTATCGGCTTCATCCTGTCGGTCATCCTGACGCTCATCCCGTTTGGTCTGGTGATGTACCCGACCCTGCCAAAGTCGATCACCTTGATGATCGTGCTGGCATTCGCGGTGATTCAGGTTCTGGTTCACCTGGTGTACTTCCTGCACCTGGACCGTTCCAAGGAACAGCGCGATAACGTGGTTGCCTTCGTGTTCGCAGGCATCGTAATCGTGCTGCTGGTTGGCCTGTCGATATGGATCATGTTCAGCATCCATACGTTCATGATGGCGAAGTGAGGTAAGACCCGATGTCGCTTAAGCACTTTATCCAAATCACCAAACCGGGGATCATTTTCGGTAACGTGCTTTCTGTGGCGGGCGGTTTCTTCCTGGCCTCCAAGGGACATGTCGATCTGGCCATCTTCCTGGCTGCAATGATCGGCACGTCCCTGGTGGTAGCTTCCGGATGTGTGTTCAACAACTGCATCGACCGTGACATCGATATCAAGATGGAGCGCACCAAGAACCGCGTGCTGGTCCAGGGCCTTATCTCCCTGAAACTGGCGCTGGTCTACGCGACCGTCCTGGGTGTTGCCGGTGTGGCACTGTTGTACAAGGTGGCCAACCCGTTGGCGGCGCTGTTTGCCGTGATCGGGTTTGTCATCTACGTCGGCCTTTACAGCCTGTACCTCAAGCGCAAGTCGGTGCACGGCACGCTGGTGGGCAGTCTGTCGGGGGCGATGCCGCCGGTGATTGGTTATGTGGCTGTGACCAATAGCTTCGACATGGCCGCGCTGACGCTACTGGTGATGTTCAGCCTGTGGCAGATGCCGCACTCCTACGCCATTGCGATTTTCCGCTTCAATGACTACCTGGCTGCGTCGATTCCGGTTCTGCCGGTCAAGCGTGGCATCCAGGTGGCCAAGAAACACATCCTGCTGTACATCCTGGCCTTCCTTCTGGCGACCTTGATGTTGACCTTCAGTGGTTACGCCGGCATGAGCTACCTCGCCGTCGCCGCCGCCATGGGCATGTACTGGTTGTACATGGCCTGGACCGGCTACAAGGCGGTGGATGACACCGTCTGGGCGCGCAAGCTGTTCGTGTTTTCGATCTTCACCATCACCGCGCTCAGCGTGATGATGTCCCTGGATTTCCAAGTGCCGAAAGAGCTGTTGCTGACCTACGCTCACTGAGTGGTCCTGCAGTGAAAAAGCCCCGCCTTCGAGAGAAGCGCGGGGCTTTTTCTTGGGCGCCGGTTAAATCAGCTGGGGCAATGCTCGTCATACCCCTCTGAATGAGTAGTGAGAATTCATCGCCCGCCTACAAGGAGTAGCTCCATGTTCAGCGTCAGTCGCCGGTCCCTTCTCACCGTGGGCGCAGCCCTGCCTCTGCTGGGGCGCCTGGATTGGGCGGTTGCCAGCCCGCCACCGGCCAAGGCCGAGAGGCTGCGGCTGAACTACAACGAAAGCCCCTACGGGCCCTCTGGCGCGGCGCGGGAGGCCATGCAGCGGGGGATCGCCACCGCTGCGCTGTATCCCTATGGCCATATGTATGCGCTGGCCGAACTGTTCGCCCAGCAACAAGGCATTGCCGAAGACCAGGTGGCGGTGTTTTCCGGTTCGATGGCGGCCCTGCGCTATGCGGTACTGGCGTTTACCAGCCAGACCCGTGGCCTGGTGATGGGCACGCCGTCCTATGAAGTGCCGCGCCAGGCAGCCGAAAACTGGAAGGCGCCGGTTCAGGAAGTGGACCTCAACGCTGCGCACGCCCACGACATTCCCGCCATGTTGGCTGCTGACCCCCAGGCCGGCATGCTCTACGTATGCAACCCCAACAACCCCACCGGCACCCTGACCCCCACCGACGCCATCCGCGAGGCACTGGCGAACAAGCCCAAGGGCAGCGTGCTGGTGGTGGACGAGGCCTATATCGACTTCTCCGATGCGCCCAGTTGCATCAGCTGGGTCAAAGAGCACGACGACCTGCTGGTGCTGCGCACCTTCTCGAAAATCTACGGCCTGGCCGGTGCCCGTGTGGGCCTGGCGATTGGCCATCCGGCGTTGCTGGAGCGGCTGGCGGTATTCGGCGGCGACAACGTGCCGGCCGGCTCCAGCCTGCTGGGTGCCCATGCCAGCCTGGAAGACGTGAAGCTGTTGCCCCAACGCAAGGCGCTCAATGCCCGGGCCCGCGATGAGACGGTCGCCTGGCTCAAGGCACGCGGTTTTACCTGCACGGTGTCGGCCAGCAACTGCTTCATGATCGACGTGAAACGCCCCGCCGAGCAGGTTATCGAGCGGCTGGCCGAGCACGGCGTGTTGATCGGGCGGGTGTGGAAGAACTGGCCGCAGTGGGTGCGGGTGACCGTTGGCAGTGCGCAGCAGATGCAGCGTTTCCGTGAAGTGTTTGCCGCACAGGTGGTCTGAGCTGAGGGATTGTCCTGCCCATGGTCGGCTTACCGTGGGAACCACTGGACAAGGCGTTTGGGGCATGTTTCATTCTTCTTGTTGTGTAGGGATATTTCCTACTGGGTGAGTCGACTCTGAATCGGGAGCTTCGGGATTGAAGCGCTCCGGCCAGAACGCTAGGCTCACCCGTAGTCACTCATCAGGGACGAGATTCATGCGAAGCAATGGTCAACCCAATAACAGCACGCCCATGCAGCCTGCCGACGTGCGCCAACTGCTCGATGCCGAGCTGACCCGACGGGGGCTTGGGCACTTCGAGGTCTATCAATGCGGGCCGACGCTGGATGAGGCGGAGATCATCTCCAACTACCCCGACGCCCTGGAGCGCGCGGACTCGGCCGATGACTTCTATCAGCGCGGCCAGTTGCTCTCTCTGTCCAAGGAACGGGTAAAACCCTTCTTCTGGAGCGATGAAAACCTGCTGACACCGGCTGAAGAGGCCGTGCCGGTGCCCGGGCCCTGCGCGCCGGTGGGGGAGGGCGCGAGTTTTATCGTGCACGGCAACCGTGGGTTTTACTCGATCCTCAACCTGTGCAGTTTCGGCGAAGGGCAACGGTTTCGCGACACCGTGCTGGCCAACAAAAGCGAGCTGCAGATGCTGCTGGTCTCGGTGTACGACGAGGCATTGGAGAGCTGCGCGCCTGCACTGACCCAGCAGACCGTGCTCACCCCCCGCGAAACCGAAGTGCTGTCGTGGACCAGCCTGGGCAAGACCTACAACGAGATTGCCCTGCTGACGTCGATGAGCCCGCGCACGGTCAAATTCCACATGAAAAACGTCTTCGACAAGCTGGACGTCACCAACGGCAAATCTGCCATTCGCAAGGCCCTGCAACTGGGCTATATCCGCGAACAAGCCTGACCCACACCGGTTAACCCCACGCCCGCCTGCGATTTTTCGCAGGCGCGCGTTCGCGTGCGCGTGGCATTGGGGCCTACCTGTCTAAAAGGGCAGCTTGTTAGCGATGGGGCGGTGCTTTAGTTTTTTTCGCAGCCGAAGAGTCTAGCTCAGGCAAAAAAAACGTTAGCTGCAATACCTAAAAAAATGCCCGAGCCGGTAATGAGCCAGGAAGTCCAGTGCCACTCGCGCGGGTTGGGTGTTGCAGCGTGCCGCTTAATTAATGGAGTGATTATGCTGGTCGATCAGAACAAAGAAGCTGCTGGCGAATACGCTGCGGGTATCTCCCGCGAGACCTTCGGGATGCTCAAGCACTTATGCAAAAAAGATAACTATCACTGGGCCGTCGCGCTGGGCAAGGACTACGCCATCATCGCGTTTGCGATCTACCTGTCCCTGGGGATCAGCTACTGGTTCTACCCGGTTTCGCTGTTTCTGATTGGCACCACCCAACGCGCCCTTGCGAACGTGCTGCATGAATCGGCGCACAAGATGTTGGCCAAGAACCGCTTTATCAACTGGTTTTCCGGCACGTTCCTCTCTGGTTATCTGATTTTCCACCTGCACCAGTCCTACAGCATCTCGCACATCAAGAACCACCACGTGCACCTGGGCCACCCGGAAAAAGACCCGGATTACAACTTCCACCTCAAATGCGGGCTGTACGACGTCAAGCAGAGCGAGCGTGAGTTCTTCCTGAAAAACGTACTGCTGGCCCTGTCCGGCTACCGCACCGTGCAGTACATCCGTTACATCATCAAGGACCGCGTCAAGGCCCAGGGTTCGGACAAGAAGATCCGCAACGAACGCCTCATGCTGTGGACATACTGGGCGGCGATCTTCGCCGTGGCCGCCAGCTTCGGCGTGGTCACTGAGTTGCTGCTGTTCTGGCTGGTGCCGCTGTTCACTACCGCCGTGGCCGTGGGTTGGATCATCGAGCTGGCCGAGCACTACCCGCTGCCCGCTGCCGAAACCGAGAAGCTGCTGCTGACCCGCAACCGCAAGGGCAATGCTTTGGAGAACTTCTTCTTCGGCCGCCACGACGACAACTACCACCTGGTGCACCACCTGCACCCGGCCATCCCGCACTGGAACATGCGCAAGGCCCACGAGCTGCTGATGTCGCATCCCGAGTACGCCCGCTGGGACAACCTGTGGGCCGGGATTTTCACCCGCGACCGTCACAGCCCCAACAAGGAAACCATGCTCAGCTACGCGGCCAAGTTCCGCGCCCACAAGATTGCCAACCATGCCGACGACTCGAGCTTCGCCCGTCGCATGCTCAACCAGGCCTACGGGGTTTGACACCATGCACAACACAGACAACAGCCTGCTGGCGACCCTGGCCCTGAAAAAGCTTGCGGCCAACAAGACCTACCGCGACCTGTTCCTGGCCAGCGACACCCTGCGTGATTTCCTGCGCCCGGCCGCCTTGCGCTACATCATTTCCGAAGACCGCCTGGAGATGCTCGACAAGCTCGCCGCCCTGCAAGGCAAGGGCTATCGCACCGGCGTCGAGTACGTGGGCGAAGAGGCCACCACCCTGGCCGAGGTGACCACCGCCACCGACGAATACCTCACGCTGATCGACCTGATGGCGCTGCACCCGACGCTGAACGAGCCGCCGCAACTGGGCTTCGACCTGTCCAACGTCGGCACCATCATTTCCCGTGAGCTGGCAATCGAGAACTGCTCGAAGATCCTCACCCATGCGGCCGACAAGGACGTCGGCGTGATCCTCAGCATGGAGCGGTCCCAGTGGACCGACTCGATCCTCGACATCTTCATGCACCTGAGTGCGCGGTTTCCCAACCTGGGCATCACCCTGCAGGCGCAGTTGAACCGCACGCCCGATGACCTGGGTGAGATCCTCGGTACCGGCTGCAAAGTACGTCTGGTCAAAGGCGTCTACGCCGAGCCGGCCGCCATCGCCTTGCCCCGTGGTGCGCAGTTGGACGAGCGCTACCTGGGCCTGCTCGACCGTATCAACGGTGCCAGCAGCAACTACGCGTTCGCCACCCAGGACCCGCAGTTGGTCGAGCAGATCCTCACCAGCGGCATCGCCAGCCGTGGCGAGCTGGAGATGCTCCACGGCGTGCGTCCCGAGTTGATCAAGGCCGTCAAGGTCGCTGGCCAGGTCAAGACCCGCGTGTCGGCGGTGTACGGCACCAACTGGTACTTGCACCTGCTGCACCGCGTCGCCGAATTCCCGCAGAACATTTTCCTCGCGCTGGACGACGTGGCGTCGCCGCGCCCTTCCGAAACCGCCACTCATTACTGAAAAGGACATCCTCATGAAACAGTACGTCGCCTTGGTTGATGTCTACTCCAGCGGTAACTTCCTGCCTAAATTCTTTCGGGATGCCGGCCTGGGCCTGATCCATGTACAGAGCACCCCGGAACTGATGCCGAGCATGCTCGGGCCGAACCTGGATGAGTTCGAACACAACCTGATCTTCAACGGCAGCGCCGACGCCGTGGTGCGCCGCCTGCGTGAGTTCGATGTGGTGGCGGTGATCGCTGGCCAGGAGCCTGGCGTGCCGTTTGCCGACTACCTGAGCGAACAGCTGCAATTGCCGACCTCCAATGGCAGCGCCGGCTCCCGGGCGCGCCGCGACAAGTTTGAAATGATCGGCAAGGTGGCCGCTGCCGGCCTGCTGACCGCGCGGCAGATCAAGTCCGCCGACCCTGCTGAATTGCTGGCGTGGGTCGAGGCCGGCCAGGTGTTCCCGTGCGTGGTCAAGCCACTCAGCTCGGCGTCTACCGACGGGGTTTCGATCTGCCACAACGTCGAGGACGTGAAGCGCGCCTGCCATGAAGTGGTGTCCAACCTGGACATCTTCGGCCTGGCCAACACCGAGATCCTCTGCCAGTCCTACCTCAAGGGGCCGGAGTTCATCGTCGATACGGTCAGCCGTGATGGGCAGGTGTATGTCTGCGGGATCTGGCGTTATGTGAAGCGCGAAGTCAGCGGTGGCAAAAACATCTATGACCGTGACGTGCTGATCGCCCCTGACAGCCCGGAAGCCAACGTGCTGGTGGACTACATCGTACAAGTGCTCAAGGCCCTGGGGATCAACAACGGCCCGGCCCACTCGGAAGTGATCCTGACCGAGGCCGGCCCTGCGCTGGTGGAAGTGGGCGCCCGGCTGAACGGCAACATGGAGCCCAACTTCCATGACATCAGCCTGGGCGGCAACCAGGCGCAGCTGACCTACCTGGCCTATTGCGACGGCGAGGCGTTCAAGGCCGGTTACGCCGGCAAGCGCTACCACAAGCTCAAGGAAGCCTGCGTGATCAACACCGACACCACGCTGCAAGGCGAAGTGACTGGCTTCAACGAGGCGGCCATTCACCTGATCGAAGCGCTGCCCTCGGTGCACAAGCTGAGCGTGAAGTACAAGGCCGGCAAGCTGATGAAGAAGACCGTCGACCTGCTCAGCAGCCCGTTGCGTGTGTTCCTGTTGTCGGAGAACCAGCGGGATATCGACCAGGATTACGAACAGATCCGCCAGTACAAAGACAACGTCTACGTGATCCGCTGATGGGCACTTATCGCGCGTTACGCGGGCTCAACGCCCGGCTGCAGTCGCTGTTCATGATCACCCTGGTGTTCCGCATGGGCACCATGGCGTTCCCGTTCTACGCGGCGTACCTGATTCATCAGCACGCCGTGTCGGCGGGCACGGCCGGCCTGTTGGTCGGCGTGTATGGCGCGGGTGCGCTGTTCGTGGACCTGATCATCGGCGCGGTGATCAAGCGCCTGGGGGCCAACCGGGTGATCCTCGGCTCGTTGCTGCTCAACGCGTTGCTGCTGTTGATCATCCCATCGGTGGACAACACCGCCGCGCTGTTCGTGCTGTCGTTCCTCTGGGGCGCCTGCTACGAAGCCTTCACGCCGGCGACGTTCTCCGAGACGGTGACCCACAGCAGCAGCGAGACGCGCAAGGTGGCGTTCTCCTGCAACCGTTTGGCGATCAACATCGGCATGGCGATCGGGCCGCTGTTGGGCAGCCTGATTTTCCTGAGCAACGCCGATGCGGTGTTTTACATCAATGCGGCGTTGTCCCTGGTGTCGTTTGCCGCCTGCCTGCGATTCGGCCGTGCGGTCACGGTTGACGCGGCGCAGGCAGCGCCACTGGCGAGCAAGGGCAATGGATTGCCGGAGACGGCACCGCACGAACGTTCGCGTTTGCTGGTGATCTTGCTGGCGGCGCTGCCGGTGCATGTGGCCTACGCCTTGCCGCCGACGTTTCTGTCGGCCTACATCATCACTTACACCGAACTGCCGGCGTATTACGTCGGCATCATTTTCTTCATCAACGCCTTGCTGGTGATCCTGTTCGAAGTGCCGATCAACCAGCGCATGGCGCACTTGTCGAGCAGTCGCTCACTGGTGGCGGGGTTCCTGGTGGCCGGGGTCGGGTTTTTCCTGATGGGCTTCAGCCATATCGGCGCGGTGCTGCTGGTGGCCACCGTACTGTGGAGCCTGGGCGAGATGATCGTGTTTCCCGGCATTACTCATTACGTGAGCAGCATCTCCAGCCGGCACACCGTGGACCGCAACCTGGGTTACTACTCGGCGGGGGTCAACATCGGGGTGATGATCACGCCGTCGCTGGCGTTCATGTTGGTGGCGCAGCCGTCCCTGCCGTCGCCGTGGCTGCTGGCCGGCACCGTGTTGCTGCTGTTCGCGGTGGCAGTGGGCGTGATGAAAAGCTCAACCCTCTTGTGGAACAAGGAAGCGTGAAATGAGCATCGTGCACTTGAACACCGCTGGCGCGGGCCTGATGTCCACGGCCACGTTGAATGCGATCCAGCGCTTTACCTCGATCGAAGCGCGCATTGGCAGTTATGAGACTGAACTGGCCTACGAGGAACTGCTCAACGTCGACCTGTACCGGGTCGCCGCCGGGCTGTTGAATGCGCAGCCGACCGACATCGGTTTTTTCAGCAGTGCCACCGAGGCCTGGACCAGCATCCTGAGCAAGCTCAACTTCCCCCGGGGCAAGCGGGTGTGGGTGTCGGCCTCGGAGTACGCGGCCAACCTGATCTTTTTCAACTACCTCAAGCTGTCTCGCGACCTCCGTGTCGAGGTGATCCCAACCACTGCGACCAGCCCGTTGGACCTGGATTGGGTGCAGCGCAACCTGGACGACGAGGTGTTCCTGGTCAGCGTGTCGCACCTGCCGTCATGCTGCGGCGTGATCAACCCGGTGGAAGCGTTGGGCGCGTTGCTCAAGGACTCGAGCGCGTTGTATGTGGTCGACGCCTGCCAGTCCCTGGGCCAGTTGCCGCTGGACGTACGTGACATTCGCTGTGATTTGTTGACGGGCGCGGGGCGCAAGTTTCTCTGCGGGCCGCGTGGCAGCGGGATTGCTTATGTGTCGCCACGCTTGCTCGGACAGTTGGAACTGAATTTTGCCGACCTGCATGCGGCCAGCACCGATGGCCAGGTCAACCGTATCGAGGTGTCCAGTGCGCGAGTGCTGGAGATTGCCGAGAAGAGTTTTTCAGCCCTGGTGGGCTTGCACACGGCGATGCGCGAATACGCGGAGGTGGGGGCGGCGGTGAACACCGAACCTTATGCCTTGCTGGTGCAGGAGCTGCGGCGCTTGCCACAGTTGCAACTGCTGTGTGAGCCGTTCGAGCAGACCGGGATTGTGTCGTTCGTGCCGCGCAACAGCTCGGCCAAGGTGTTCGTCAGCCTGGCCCGCGAACTGGGCCTCAACCTGTGGGCGGGCACTGCCGCCCACACGCCGTTGCTGCTCAAGGACCTGGGCGCCACGCATTTCGTGCGCGCCTCGGTCGGCCGGCAGGTCACCCTGGCCCAGGTGGAACAGGCCCTGGTGACACTGCGCAGCTTGTAGCGTCAGGCAGTCACTGCGCGGCGATGGTGTAGCCGTCGAACGCGCTCTGCTGTTGCAGCGCGGTCACGATGCTTTTGCGCGTGACCGGCTGCTCGACGCCGCTGTTGTCGACGAAGGTTTCGCCTTCCAGCTCGGCTTCGCTGCCTTCGCCCACGAAGGCAAAGCCTAGGAACTCCAGCGCTTCACGGTCGACGTTGAGCTTGGAGCGCGGTGTGCGCAGCGGCAGGGTGACACTGATGCCGTCCTTGCTGATCACATACACTTCTTCTTTCTTGGCCCGTGTGGCCTTGCTCTTGCCGGCGCTCGGGTTGCTGATGGCCTGGTGGCTCTGGTTCAGCACTTTGAGGGCCAGGCCGTAGACCAGCTCCTGGAACTCAGGGTCATCCTTGAAGCTGGACAGGATGCGGCTGATGGAGAATTGGCTGCTGAGGTTTTCCAGGGCGGCGTTGTCGGCAGCCTCGGCGTCTTTCAGCTGCTTGAGCTGGCCCATCAGGTCGTAGGCCTTGTCGTCATCGAAGGCATCGTGGGCCTGGCGGATGGCGACGCGCAGCTCGCGGATCTGGTCGCTTTCCTTGGAGGTGTGGAAGGCGTCCAGCACCATTTCGCTGATGATCTTGGCCGCTGGCACATGCTGTGAAAGATTGATGGCGTTTTCGTATTCAGCTTTGGATTGCAAGGCGACTACGGATTCTTCTTCGGTGTAGGAATCGGACATTGAAATTTCACTACTTCAGTAAACGGAGACAAAAAAGCGTCGCGCATTTTCAGGGGGGAGGGGGATCAGGTCAAGGCAGCACGCTGCCCACCTTGCCACGCAACGCGGCCAGCGCCCGGTGCAGTCGCACGGCCCGCCCGCAGAACAGACCAACGGTAAACCCCGAGACCGCGCCGACCGCCACCAGCATCTCTGGCGTGCTCAACAGCAACGGGTGCACCGCCTGCTGGTAGCCGAAGTAGTACTTCACCGCAAAGAACAGCTGTGAGATGAGCAGGGTTTTCCAGGTGCCCGCCAGCACCAGGGTTTCGCCATTGGTATCGAGGTGCGCGCCGTTGGCGTTGAACAACCGCATGCCCAGCAGGCTGCCCACGATGGCGCCGCCCACCCAGGCGCTGCTCGACAGCAGCGAAGGCGCCAACGCCATCAGCGACCACACCACCAGCACCACCGGCAGGATCATCAACGAGCGACGACTCTCACGCCCACCCAGGCAGGCCTTGATGCCGTAGTAGCAAATCCACAGGTAAACGGCATAGACCCACAGGGGCGTGCCTTGGAGGATGTCGAGCATGGGGTGCGTCCGTGCGGTAGGGGCGAGCGGTGGATAGTCGTCGAGCGTTCAGGGGTTTGTCTATCGAATTGAGCCTGACCCACATCAAAACGCCATGCCGACAAAACCGTTACAACACAGAGGCCTGATGAACCCATAAAAATGACCACAGACCTGCGCCGAGGGGACCACCCCACGCCGGGTTATTAAAGGATTAATGTGATGGCGCTTTCCCTCTCCCGCCTGGCCTTGCTGGGGGCGACGCTGTGTCTGGCGCTACCCTTGCACGCCAGCCCACCCGATACCCCGTTGATCGAACACGGCCGATATGTTGCGCAACTGGGCGATTGCATCGCCTGCCACACCGCCCAGCAGGGCAAAGTGATGGCCGGCGGGCTGGCGTTGAGCACGCCCATGGGCACCATCTACTCCAGCAACATCACCCCGGACCGCGAGACGGGTATCGGCGCCTACACCTTCGAACAGTTCGACAAGGTGATGCGTGAAGGCGTTACTCCCGCCGGTATGAACCTGTACCCGGCGATGCCGTATCCGTCCTACGCGAAGATGAGCGAAGCGGACATGCGCGCCTTGTACGCCTACCTGATGCAGGGCGTGGAGCCCGTGCAACAGGCCAACCTCGACGCCGACATGGGCTTCCCCTTCAACCAGCGTTGGGGCCTGGCGCTGTGGAATTTTGCCTTTCTCGACAAGCAACCGTTCACCCCGGACCCAGCGCGCAACGAGGTGCTCAACCGTGGCGCCTACCTGGTCCAGGGCTTGGGGCACTGCGGCTCCTGCCATACCCCACGCGGCATCGCGTTCCAGGAAAAGGCCATGAGCGATGGCGGCCGCAGCGGCCGGCATTACCTGGCGGGTGAAACCGTCGAACATTGGCGTGCCTTGAGCCTGCGCAACCTGTGGACCGTGGAGGACACCGTGCAACTGCTCAAGACCGGGCAGAACCGCTTCGCCACGGTGGCCGGCAACATGGCGGATGTGATTCACCACAGTACCCAGCACTTCAGTGATGACGACCTCACCGCCATCGCCAGCTACCTCAAATCCCTGCCACCGGGCAAAGACGACCTGCCGATGCCCGGCGTCGCCCGCGTCCCGGCCGCGCCGCCTGCCGATTTGTTCACCAGCCGGGGCGGGCTGGGGTACATGCAGTTTTGCAGCGACTGCCACCGTGCCGATGGCGCCGGGGTGAAGGGCCTGTTTCCACCGTTGGCCGGCAACCCGAGCATTGCGTCCAACAACCCGACGTCGTTGCTGCACATCACCCTCACCGGTTGGGAAACCGCGCAAACGGCGGCCCACCCACGGGTCTACACCATGCCCGGTTTCGCACGCCTGGCGGACGCGGAAATTGCCGAGATCCTGAGTTTTGTGCGCACCCGCTGGGGCAATGAAGGCACGCCGATCAGCGCCGCCCAAGTGAAGAAACTGCGCGACCAGCTCAACCCGGCCACCACCGATTCATCGGCGTTCGAAACCCCGCGCCTGGCTGATCTGCTCGCCGCCCCCAACGCTGACCAGGTGGTGCGTGGCATGCGCCTGCACCTGCAAACCAAGGCGTTGCTGCCGGATAACGTGGGTAACTCACTCAATTGCACCAGCTGCCATCTCAACGCCGGTACCGTGGCGGACGGTTCGCCCTTTGTCGGCGTGTCGGCGTTTTTCCCCAGCTATGCGCCGCGTGCGGGCAAGGTGGTCAGCCTCGAAGAACGCATCAACGGCTGCTTCCGCCGTTCGATGAACGGCACGCCGTTGGCGCCGCAATCGGCTGACATGCAGGCCATGGTCGCGTACTTCGACTGGATGAAAAACAACACACGGCCCGAGGACAAAGTGGCGGGGCGCGGTGTGGGTAAGATCGACCTGGCGATCAAGCCGGACCTGGCCAATGGCAAGGCGGTCTACGCCAAACAGTGTGCGGTGTGCCATGGCGATAACGGCCAGGGCTTGGCGCGTGCCGATGGGGAACTGGTGTACCCGCCGCTGTGGGGCGAGCAGTCGTTCAACATCGGCGCCGGCATGGCCCGCCCTTACACGGCAGCGGCGTTCGTCAAACGCAACATGCCGATCGGCTTTCACGAAAAATTCCCGCTGGGCCAGGGCGGTCTGACGGACCAGGAGGCGGTGGACGTGGCGGCGTATTTCTCGGGGCAACCGCGCCCGGACTTCCCGGATAAGGTCAAGGATTGGCCCAACGGCGGCAAACCCGTCGATGCGCGCTACTAGTCCAGCTGCTTGAGGCAGGCCTCGAGAATATCCAGGCCTTCTTCGAGTACTGCAGGCTCGATGGTCAGTGGTGCCAGCAGGCGGATGATGTGCCGCGATTTGCCGCTGGGCATCAGCAGCAAACCGGCGTCCCGCGCCAGGCTCAGCAATTGAGCCAGTTGCTTCGGCGCGGGTGAACCGTCGGCGTTGGCCAGCTCAATGCCGCGCATCGCTCCGACGCCGGTCAATCGGCCTAGGTAAGGGGTGAGGCCTTGTGCGCGCCAGCTGTCATAACGGCTGAGGATGGCTTCCTGCTGCTGTGAGCCCCAGGCTTGCAGGTGTTCATCGGTCATTGCATCGAGGGTGGCCAGCGCCGCTGCACAGGCGATGGGGTTGCCGGAATAGGTGCCGCCCAGGCCGCCCTTGGGCAGGTTGTCCATCAGCGCTTTGCGCCCCACCACCGCACCCAGTGGTACCCCACCGGCAATGCTTTTACCGAGCAAGAGCAGGTCCGGTTCGATGCCCAGGCGCGAGAACGCAAAACGCTGGCCGGTGCGCCCGAAACCCGACTGGATTTCATCGGCGATCAGCAGGATGTTTTTCTCGTCGCAGAAACGCCGCAGCGCCTGGGCGAACTCGACATCCAGGGCGAGGAAACCACCTTCGCCCTGTACCGGTTCGATGATGAAACAGGCGACATCGTCCACGTCGATTTCCACGCTGAACAGGCGCTCCATCGCCTTCAGGGCCTCGGCGCAGCTCACGCCGTTATCGGCGCTGGGGTAGGGCAGGTGGTACACCGGGCCGGGCAGCACGCCGACTTTTTGCTTGTAGGGAGCCACCTTGCCATTGAGGTTGAGGGTGGCCAGGGTACGCCCGTGGAATGCGCCATCGAAGGCGATCACCGCCGTGCGGCCGGTGGCGCCGCGCACGATCTTCAAGGCGTTTTCCGCGGCCTCTGCGCCACTGTTGGTGAGCATGCCGCTGACCGGGTAGCTTACCGGTATGAATGCGGTCAGACGTTCCATCAGCTCAATGTAGGGCGCATGCGGGGCGGCGTTGAACGCGTAGTGCGTGAGCTGGGTGGCCTGTTCACGAATCGCCGCGACCACGCCGGGGTGGCAGTGGCCGAGGTTGAGCACGCCGATGCCTCCAACAAAGTCGATGTAGCGCTTGCCCGTGGTGTCCCACACTTCGGCGTTCTTGCCGTGGCTGAGGCTGATGGGGTGGACGATGGAAATCGATTGGCTGATGGTTTCGCGGCTCATGAATCGTGGACTCGGCAATGGCGGGCGTCTTTTTATCTAAGCCGTGCGCCCGGCCTTGCCGCAAACGAAATAAAGTCGCCGGGTCATTATTAAAAGTCGGGATGTGCCTTGATGTAGCTCACCATCCACTTCAGGAAGGCCTTCACTTTTGGCACTTCGCCGGCGTGTTCGGCGTGGGCGATAAAGTGCGCGCCGGCGCTGGGCATCGTGTAATCCCACGGGACCATCAGGCTGCCGTTGGCCAGCTCTTCGGCCACCAGGTATTGGGGCACCAGTGCCACACCGTAGCCCGATTGCGCGGCGCGTATGCACATGTAAAACGTGTCGAAACGCGGCCCGTGGTAGCTGTTCTGCGAATGCAGGCCCTGTTCCAGGAACCACTCGTGCCAGGCCTCCGGGCGCGAGGTGCATTGCAGCAGGGTGTGGCGCGAGGAGGCATCGCTGCCGTCGGCGACAAACCCCGGTGCACACACCGGCACCACGGCCTCACGGAACAGCTCGATGCACGTTGCCCCGGGCCATGAACCCTGGCCGAAGAAAAACGCGATATCGGCCTTGGCCTGCAGCACGTCGAAGGGCTCCAGCTCATTGCGCACATCGAGGTGGATGTTCGGGTGCTTGGCCGCGAAATCCTTGAGCTTGGGCACCAGCCAGCGGTCGCCGAAGGTCGGCTGGGTAGCGATGCGCAGCACTTCGGTCTCGCCGCCGTAGGTGAGGATGTAACGGCTGGAGATGTCCACCTGGGTCAGGATCTTGTGCACCTCGGCCAGGTACAGCGAACCCGCCGGTGACAGGTACAAGCGCTGGCGCACCCGTTCGAACAGGTTGTGGCAAAGCATCTCTTCCAACTGCGCGACTTGTTTGCTCACTGCGCTCTGGGTCAGGTGCAGTTCTTCGGCGGCGCGGGTGAAGCTCAGGTGGCGGGCGGCGGCTTCGAAGCATTGCAGGGCCGTCATCGAAGGGGTCAAGCGTTTTGAAATCATGCAGTTCATTCCAAATCGGAAGGAGCCTTTGCCTAAAGGTCGTTTGTGGCAGCGCCGTAAAGCCGTGGATACTGCCCGGCAGCACTATAAACCGGCGCGGGCTGTGAGGCGCCGAATAATAAGGAATGACAGGGAGTGCCTTGCATGAATCCATTCAAAACCACCTTGGCCGTACTCGGCACTAGCGCCGTATTGGGCTTGGCCGGCACCGCGCACGCGGGCGCCACACTGGATGCGATCCAGAAGAAAGGCTTTATCCAGTGCGGTGTCAGCGACGGCCTGCCAGGCTTTGGTGTGCCGGACAGCAAGGGCAAGATGACCGGCATCGACGTGGATGTGTGCCACGCCGTTGCAGCGGCCGTGTTTGGTGACGCCTCGAAAGTGAAGTTCAGCCAACTGACCGCCAAGGAGCGCTTCACCGCGCTGCAATCGGGCGAAGTGGATGTGATCTCGCGCAACACCACCTGGACCAGCTCCCGCGACTCGGGGATGGGCCTGGTGTTTACCGGCGTGACCTACTACGACGGCATCGGCTTCCTGGTGAACAACAAGCTGGGCGTGACCGGTGCCAAGCAACTGGACGGGGCGACTATCTGTATCCAGGCCGGCACCACCACGGAACTCAACGTGTCGGATTACTTTCGCACCAACGGCATGAAATACACACCGATCACCTTCGACACCGCCGATGAAAGCGCCAAGGGCCTGGAATCCGGACGCTGCGACGTGTTGACCACCGACCAATCGGGCCTGTACGCCCAGCGTATCAAGATGGCCCACCCGGACGAGTTCGTGGTGCTGCCGGAAGTGATTTCCAAGGAGCCGCTGGGGCCGCTGGTGCGCAAGGGCGATGATGAGTGGTTCAGCATCGTCAAATGGACCCTGTTCGCCATGCTCAATGCCGAGGAAATGGGCATCACCTCGCAGAACGTCGAGGAGCAGGCCAAGACCACCAGGAACCCGGATGTGGCGCGCTTGCTCGGTGCCGACGGTGAATACGGGCGGGACCTGAAACTGCGCAAGGATTGGGTGGTGCAGATCGTCAAGCAGGTGGGTAACTACGACGAAGTGTTCGAGCGCAACATTGGCCAGGGCAGCGTGCTGAAGATCAAGCGCGGGCTTAATGCCCTGTGGAGCCAGGGCGGTATCCAGTACGCACCGCCCGTACGGTAGCTATTCCGACGCGGTGTCCTTCCCTGCCGCTTTGGCGCGGTACAACGCCTGGTCGGCTCGCGCCATCAGTGCGGCAGGGGATTCACCGCTATGGCGCTCGGCCAAGCCCAGGCTCAGCGTCACCTTGAAGTCGCCCACGGCAGGCATCCGGGTGATCTGCTGGCGAATGCTTTGGGCCACGCCCTTCGCCGCTTGCAGGTTGCTTTTGGGCAGGATCAGCATGAACTCGTCACCACCCCAGCGGGCCAACAGGTCGCCGGGGCGCACGCACGCCTCCAGGTTTTGCACGGTGCGAACCAGCGTCTGGTCACCGACCGCGTGGCCATGTTTGTCATTGATTGGCTTGAAGTCATCGAGGTCCATGGCCACCAGCGTCAACGGCAGACGAAAGCGCTCGGCGCGGTCGCATTCTTCCAGCAGCACTTTCTCCAGGCGGTAGCGGTTGGCCACGTGGGTCAGGGTGTCGAGTTCGGCCAGGGAGCGGTTTTCGTCGAGCTGCACTTGCAGTTGCTGATTGACTCGCGATAACTCGCGAGTGCGCTCGGCCACCAGGGCTTCAAGGGACTGGTTGCGCCGTTCAAGCTGCTCGATCGATGACTTGCGCGTATGGATATCGCGGTGCGCACCCACCATGCGCGCCACCGTACCGTCGGGGTTGCGTGCGATCACGTAGCCGCGGTCTTCAATCCACAGGTAGGAGCCGTCTTCCTTACGGCAGCGGTATTCCACTCGGTACTGGGGCGCACGGCGGCTGATGTAGTCATCAAACACCGTCATGACTTGCGGGTAGTCTTCGGGGTGGATCACGTTCTCCCAGGTGAACACAGTGTTCTCCAGGGAGTGGCGGGGGTAACCGAGCATTTCGTACCAGCCGGGGTTGCGGTAGACGAACCCGGTATTGGCGTTCCAGTCCCAGATGCCGTCGCTGACCAATTCCATCACGGCATGCAGCATGTCGGCATTGAGGTCGGAAAAGTCATTGCGCAGCGGCTTGCTGTCGGATGTATCGTCCATCTGTACGCTTCCTGCGTGGGCTGGCTCCCAAGGCCAGTCAGGGTTGACGCCGATACTCCGTGGCTGGGGCTACTGTACAACGGGGCGGGTGTGGTTTGAATAGGGTGGGGGCGATGCTTTAGTAGGAGGCAGGCCGCTGCTCTACTGAACGGCAGAGTGGTTTTTGGCCCGGGGGCTTTAAACCAGGGGCGCGCCCGGTTCGGTATCGGGCACCAGGCGCACTTCTACGCGTTGGCCCAGCGCCCGCGCTGCGCTCGCCAGGGTCGCCAGGGTCATGCCTGCATCGTTTTGGTCCAGTGCACGATCGACTGCGGTACGGCTGGTGTGCATCCGTTCAGCCAGGGCTTTTTTGCTGACCTTTTGCACCTTCATCGCTTCCGCCAACTGCCAGGCGATAACACGCTTTAATGCGGCTGCGGACACCTCTTCTGTGAGCCCTTCGTCGTCAAGGAAATCATCAAAACTGGAACCAATATGTTTGTTCATTGCGGCGTCCCTCATAGCTTGCTTTTGCGACGTCTGGCGGTGTCCAGGTCGACGGATGGAGTTTTCTGGCTCTTTTTGATGAACCCGTGCAGCAGGATCATTTCATGATCAACCAGAGTGAACAGCGTCCGTGCAATGGACTCACCGAGATCGCTGCGAATTTCTCAAAGGCGATGTTCGAGTTTTCTAACCAGCGGCATTCCCTGCGGCCACCTGAATTGGACTGATTTGATGTCAATGCCTATGAATTTTCTAGACTCCCTGGGCAAACCCATCAGCCATTCGCGTACAGGTTCATTGCCCGCTTGAGTCCGATAAAAAGCGACGTTCAACACAAGAAGGAGGTGATTCAAAAAGAGTGCACCAAAATAGGTTCATATGGCAATCGGCGATTGAGGGCGCTTTTCGCAAAGTCCCGTCAGAGCCTGGCACTTTTTTTGTGAAGGAAAGAACAGAAGATTTTTTCAAGAAAAATCATTAAAAATAATTAGTTAGGATGTTTCTTTGGCTGGGGTGATGGTGCGTCTGCGCATGTAAGACCGTTCACTCAGGCGCCACCATCCTCGTCCGAGGCTTGCCATCCGCGTTGTGCTGGTAAATCGCCTCAGGCTGCCCCTGCTCATTGAAAAACACCTGGCCTATCCCTGCGCTGTTCCACAGCCGCTCGCCAGCTTCGGCATGCTCGGGAATATGGGGCACCACCTGCAGGGCACGGCGGCGGGTGAAGCCGTTGAGGGGCGAGCGTGGCGAGTAGAGCCAACGGTTGAGGCGGTCGAACCATTCCAGCAGGCGCGGCGGGAATTCGTTCTTGATGCCGCTGCTGGTGATCTGCCAGATCCTGGGGCCCGCGTTGCGGTACCGGATCAGCACTTCGTACACGAACGAGTAATGCACATCGCCCGAAAGAATCACGTAGTTACCCGGCGTACGGGAGTGGCGGAAGATGTTGAGGATCGCGTGGGCGGCGCCGCGATGGGCCATCCAGTTTTCCGCGTCCACCAGCAATGGGTGGCCGCACCAGCTGAAGACTTTCTGCACGGTTTCGATCAGCTTGACCCCGAAGATCGGCGCCGGCGAGACGATGATGGCCGAGGGATGGTCCAGCAGCTCTTGTTGCAGTTCGCTCAAGGCTTCCCAGTCGAGCAGGCCAGAGGGTTGCTTGAGGGCGAACTCACTGCGCCAGCGTCGGGTGCGGGTGTCGAGCACCACCAGGGCCGGGGTGGTCGGCAGCACGTAGTGCCAGTGCTGGAATTTCAGCAGGGTCTTGAGCAACTCGTCCTGTGCGGTTGCGTCCAGGTGGCTGTCCTGCGTCCGGGTGGTCAATGCCTGAATCTGGTTCAGCAGGTCGTCAAACACATCCGGCTGGTTACCCCAGCCCTGGCACAGCAGATAAGCGAGCAAAGCATTGCCGATGATGCGTCGGGAAAAGGGATGGCTGTAGGCAGTTTGTTCCCACTGGGCGCTGAGGTTCCAGTCGTCGGTGATGTCGTGATCGTCAAAGATCATCAAGGTGGACAGGTGAGCGAATACCCGTGCAACACCGGGCAGTCCTTGGCGGAATTGGTCGATCTGCACCTGCTCGTGGGCGTAGCGCTGTTGTTCGGCTGCGCTCAGCGTCGGGGCCTGCGTGTCGATCAATGTCCAGGGGGTTGGCGACCAGACCAGCAAGTACATCGCGATCACTTCGGCGAAGGTCACGAGATGGTTGTCGGCGGTGCTGCTGGTAAAGATCGGCTTTTTCACGCCACCAAAAAAGCGTTCGCGCAGGGTCTCGTTGCTGTCCAGCGCAGGCAGCAGGTCGGCGCGATGGTAATAACTGGCGCGATGCCTGTAGAGGCTGGTGCTGTCGTCGACCACCGCACCTTCCAGGTATTCATCGAACAAGCCCAGGCGTGCGATCAAGGCATGAATCGCACGCAACATCGGCCCGGCGACATCGTCGGCGTAGATCTGGTCACCGCTCATCATCAGCAAGGTCGGGCGTTCGGCCGGGGTATGGGCTTCGGCCAGCAGGCGGTCGACACAGAGCAGGCCTTCGTCGGCGCGGTGATGGGGCTTGCGGCAGGAACCGTGGACCAGTTGGTGAATACGGCTATGTACAACGAAGTGGGGCATTGAGGCCCCTGCGTAAAGCAAGTGAGGGGCCCACTCGGCAATACCGTGATTGTCGATCAGCACATCAAAGCCGATGTCGACATCGCAGGGCATGTTCTCGGCCAGCGGCACATCGATCAGATAGATAAAAGCGTGACGACCGACGGCAATGACCTGGCTATGAGCAGCCAAGGGAATAGCCAGGGTTGTGTGAGGAAGTTGCAACTTCAGGGTCAGCGTCAACTGCCGACTGGCCACGAGCCATATCACCAGGCGCTTGGGTTCTACACGGCGTAGCAAAGGGCCGGCGAGTATGGAGGGTAGCGATGATGACGCTGGCATCAAACGGATAACTCAAGTTAAGAGGTAGGCCGGCAGGGTACAATAATGAATGTAGAAGTTTCGTTAATAGGTGGCGCTGTATAAAAAGGCGTCGGCGAGAAAATAGAAAAGCAGCGTATTGAACGCTGCTTTTCAACAAACTACTTATCGGGCGGTAGGGTTACAGTATGTTTCCCCGGCCGAGGCTGTCCATACCTCCGCCATTGCGCCTGCGGGGCTTGTCTGCACTGGAGGTGGTTTCAAAGGCCGAAACCTGAAGGTCTTGCTCTTCAAGGCTGCGCTTTTGGCGAGAATGGGTGGATGGGGTGTGTTGAGTGTCTGGGTTAACAGGGAATTGAACGGGGTAAGTGCTGATAGCGCTGATCATAAGGGTGTCTCTTTTTTAAAAGTTGATAATGAGTTCTACATGGCATGTTCTTCCCTGTAACAGTGCGGGAGTTAAGTTAGTTGTTTTTGTTCGGGCAGGCGAGGTCGCGAGTGTTGCGGGTTGTAATGTGCTGGGTAGAAGTTTTTTGATAAAAAAGTTAAGAGTGTGTGGGTTGTTTATTAACTGTTGCTTAACGGCGTCAGTGTTCAGGTGCGCGGATGAATACAAGGTATTTATCCGGTAAGAGGGGAGGCCGGGGCAGCAAGGCTGCCCGGCGGGGTGATCGATTATCGGTGTACGTCGTCTGTCACTTTAGGCACCGTGAACCGGAACTCGCTGCCACGGCCCACTTCACTTTCAGCAACAATCTTGCCGCCATGGGCCTGGACGATGCCTTGTGTGATGTACAGCCCAAGACCGCTGCCGGTCGGATTGTTTTCCGTCTGTGTCCAATAGCGGTCAAACACGTGAGGCAATTGTTCCGGCGCAATCCCTTCGCCGGAATCGCGCACCGAAAACACAATCTCCTCGCCATTGCTCATGGCGCTGATGCCGATATTGCCTTGGCGCGGGGTGAACTTGATGGCATTGCCGATCAGGTTCGACAGTACCTGGAACAAGCGCTCCGGGTCGGCGTTGATCTGCAGGCCCGGTTCGGTGTTGAACGACAGGTCGATGCCTTTTTCCATCGCCAACGGCGCCAGCAGTGAATAGGCCTCTTCAAAGATCTGGCTGACATCCAGCGGCACCGGCTTGACCACATAGCGCCCGGCTTCGATTTTCGAGGTGTCGAGCAAGTCTTCCAGCAGCACGTTCATGCGCCCGGCCGCTTGTTGCATAGTGTCGATGGCTGAGGAAATCCGTCGCGAGGTGTGCGGGCCGTCGGAGCTGAAAGCCTTTTGCATCATGCCGCACAGCATGGAGATCACGGTCATCGGGTTGCGCAGGTCGTGGGAGACTACCGCCACCAGCTCGTCACGAGCGCGCACGGCTTGTTGCTCGCGCAACACTTGGCGGGCCAGGTCGTTTTCCAGGGCTGAGCGACGCAGGTCATTGGCGGCAAAGCGGTCGCCGTGGCTCCACTTGGTGGAGATGCCGGCCATTTCCACTTTCCAGATTTCAAACGATGTGCGTGGGCGAAGGCGCAAGCCCGCGTCGGAGTTTTCCAGGTCCAGCGGTTTGCTCGGGTCGCCACTCCAGTTGATGTTCTCTTTGACTTCCGGGCGGAACCACAGCACGCCGTTATCCACAGGCTTGGGCAGGCTCATGGCCAATACGCCGCTGGCCACTTGTTGATACTCGGCGGCAGGCGGGTACACCGACGCCAGGTTGTGGCTGGAAAACACCGGCTCGCCGGTCTCGATCAGCCACTTGTGCAGGGCGCGAATCTGCGCCGGCTCCGGGCAGTTGCCATAGCGATGCAGTTGTTTGTCTTCGATGATCGCCACACCGCCGGCCAGGGCCAGGTCCATCAGCACTTGCGGCTGTTGGGCGAGGCCGTCGAAGACGTTTTCTTCGCTGGCCTTCATTGCCTGAGCCAGCAGGGCCAAGGCCTCGACCTTCTCTTCACGCTGACGGCTCAGGTCCAGGGCTTCCATGGCGCTGATCTGCAACGACAGCACCTGGCCGATGGTCTGGCAGGCTGTGCGTAGCTCATTGGGCACCAGCAACGGCTCGCGGTTGCCGCAACTGATCAGGCCCCACAGGGTGTCGCCCTTCATCAACGAAATGCTCATGGACGACAGCACGCCCATGTTCTGCATGTACTGGCAGTGAATCGGCGACACGCTGCGCAGCGTGGCGAAACTCAGGTCCAGCGGCTGGCCGGTGTCCGGGCGCAGCTTGGGCAGCAGCGGCACCGGCTCATAGGCGGCATTCGGGATGATGCGCAGCCAGTTGGTGCGGTACAGCTCGCGGGCCTGCTCCGGAATGTCGGACGCGGGGAAGAACAACCCGTTGAACAGCTCCATGGACGGCGCCGATGCCTCGGCGATCACCTGGCCGTGGCCTTCCTCTTCGAAACGGTAGATCAGCACCCGGTCATAACCGGTCATGGCCTGGATTTCATTCACGCTGATTTCGTACAAGGCTTGCAGGGTTTTCGCTGACTGCAGGCGCTGCAACATTTTGCCCAGGTCGCTGGTGCGGCCGTTCAGTGCGCGTGGTTTGAAGTCTTCAATACGGGGTTCGAATTCCAGCACCAGCACGTTCTGATGGCGATGCAACAGACCTTCGAAGGGGGCGCCGTTGAGGGTGACATGCAGGGGCGGCGCGTCGAAAAAGCTGTTGCTCTCAGCCATGGATTGCACAGCGTTAGCGTGTTCAACCCCCAACAGAGTGTGCAGAGGCTTGCCTAGCAGCGCCTCAGGCGCCTGGCCGAACAACGTGCCCACGTTGGCGCTGACCTGGATGATATTCAGGTCGGGTTCCGACAAGGTCAGCAGCACACCGTGAGGTTGGATCGCTCCCGGAAAACGGATGGGCTCGTCGGCGCAGTTGGCAAGCAGCTCTTCAAAATCTTCGGGTTTCATAGCAGTACCTCCTGGCGGTCGAGCCATTGCTCAAAGCCGCTGAATGTCGAACGGGCAGCCTCTACCGCGTGCTGTTTGGCGGATGCATCCAGCGGCAGGCGGCCCAGGTAGTCGAGAAAGTCTTTCCAGCGCCGTCCGGTCTCGGCGCCATATACGTTGAGAAACGCGCCACCGTTGTCAGCATCCAGGCCCAGGCGCTGGGCCATTTCCCGGCGCAGCACTTGTCCGCCCAGCGTCGCGCCTTCGAGCACGTACAGGGCGCCGAGGCAGGCAGCGGGAGTGTTGAAGGTGGGCAAATCGGTGCAACGAGGCAGGGCGTCGAGGGTGTCGTTGTCCAGGCCAAGGGCATGGAGGTCTCTCACCAACGTTGGCGTTTTCACGCGCATCACCGTGTCGAAACCCTCGGGGATCAAACCACTGTCGTACAGCGCTGTTTCCATTGGGCGGTAAAAGCCGTAGTACGCTTGGAGCAGTCGTCGATACCAGTTGGCATCCAGGCGCTCGGAGAAGAACGGCAGGCGTTTTTCCAGTGCAACATGCAACAGGGCAGTACCTGTACGCAATGTTTCCAGCAGTGAGGGCGCACTGACGTCATGGGCCTGTGAATGCATGCAATGAGCTCGAACAGTGGGCCTTGCGGCCATGAATGACGCGTGAAAATGGGCGACGATTCTACACAACTCATTGCCGTCGGCTGTACGCACAAGGCGAAAAGCCTGACCAGCGGATCAGAAAAGTCGCTCCTTGCTCATTGAATGACCACAACTCCCCGTCTCAAGTTCGGTTTAAGTGATATCGCCGGGCTATCAATGCATGGACGATCCTTGTTGAGTCAATGCCGTTTGCACACATTCAAGCAAATGCTCGGCGCTCCAGGGCTTGGGCAGGAAGCGCACACTGCTGCCCAGTTGCGCCGCCAGCTTGGTATTGCCGGACGTCAGCACCACCGGCACTGACGGCCAGCGGTGGGCCACGACCCGGCTCAAGTCATAACCGTTGAGCAAACCTGGCATCTGGATATCGCTGACAATCAAGTCCACCGGGTCATCGGCCCGCTCCAGGAAAATCATCCCTTCATCTGCCGAAGGAAACGAGGTGACATGGGCACCGAACTCCTCCAGCACGTCCACCATCAACGAGCGAATGATCTCGTCGTCTTCCAACACTAAAATCGATGGCTGAGCCATGATCCTTACTCCACCATCAGGGTTCAATTGGGTGGAGTGGGACAGGCCTCAATAGGTTCGATTGGATATGCGCTAAACGATGGGTGGTCGTGCAGAGGCTCTGGCTTGCGCGGTTGCCGGGTGTTACTGCACGATACCCGCGCATCAACTACAGAGGACCGGCCTGACCTCTCACAGGCTTTCGCACAAGGCTGCCCCCGTGAATGCTCCCGTTGCCCCACTTATCGACCACGACCTCGGCAACCGCATGATCAAGGTCGACCATGCCGGTGAGCATGGCGCGATCTGTATCTACAGCGGCCAGCTGTTCATGGCGCGTTTTTTTGCGCGTGGCATGGTGGCCGAACTGCAGGAATTTCTCTCCCACGAGCGCCGCCACCGCGCGGTGTTCCAGGCCGAGTTGCAACGCCGCGCTTATCGTCGCTGCCGCAGTTATTGGCTGTGTGGCCTGGGCGGCCTGGTGCTGGGGGTGGTGACTGGCCTGTGCGGGCGCAAGGCGATTGTCGCCACGACGGTCGCGGTCGAAAGCGTGGTGCTCAAGCATCTGGCCCATCAACTGCACACCTTGCAGGGCATCGACCCCTTGGCGGTGGCTGCTATTGCGTCCATCGTCGAGGAAGAACAACACCATCATGACCACTCGGCCGCGCAGATTGATGAGCGCGACCCGTGGTTCCGGGCGCTGGCGCCGGTGGTCACGGCATGGACCGAAACCGTGATCTGGATGGGCATGCGCTCCTGATTGGGCATAATGACCGCTACTTTGATGTGGAGCCTTCCATGAAACGCCTCGCCTTGTTGACCCTTGCCATGATCCTCAGCGCGCCGGCCTTCGCCGCCGGCGATGCCGAGGCCGGTGGCAAGCTCTTTACCAAGACCTGCGGCGGCTGCCATAGCATCGGCGAAGGTGCACGCGGCGGCTTCGGGCCGCAGCTCAACGGCATCATTGACCGCCCGGCCGGCACCACCACCGACTATCAATATTCCGACGCGATGAAGAACTCGGGCGTGGTCTGGACCCGCGACAAACTCGCCGCCTACATCGAGGCGCCAAAGAAAGTCGTCAGCGGCACGCGCATGATTTTCTGGGGGATCAGCGACCAGGAAAAAATCCAGGACATCCTGGCGTACCTCGAGACATTCCAGGCCAAGTGATCACTCGCGCACATTCCTGAACAGCATCAGCCGCGCACTCTCATGCAGCCCGCGCGTCAGCCCCTGCAGGCGCTCGAACTTTTCGGGATGTTGCTGCGCCACGTCTTCCCTCGGTGTTTGCGACGCCAGGTCGTGCAGGGTGGGTGAACTGCCGTCGTGCTGCATCTGCAGCAGGAAGTCCTTGGTCACGCCACCAATCACTGGGAACGTGCCCTCCTGCAACACCAGCGGCACCATGCGTTCGCCTTCCGGTGCCGGTTGCTGGATGTCGCGGCCCATGGCGCGATTACGAAACGGCACGCCCGCCATACCCGCCACGGTGGGCAACAGGTCGGCCAGGCCCACGGCGTCTTCGATCACGCGAGGCGCCAGGCCGGGGGCGTGGATCAGCAGCGGCACGTTGTTACTCTCCAGGCCCAACTGTTCGAAGGCGGGCGCCATGTGCGGGATCTGGCTGATGCGGGTGTTGTGGTCGCCGAAGAACACAAAGATGCTGTTGTCGTACCAGCCACCGGCCTTGGCGATGTCCATCAGGCGCCCGATGTTGTAGTCCAGCAAGCGCACGGCCTGGTACTGCTCGACGCTGCGGGAGCCAGCCGCCTGCACTTGTTCCAGCGTCACGTCGGCTACCTGGAACCCGTCGTTGTGCTTGGGGATGGTGAACGGCCGGTGATTGCCCGAGGTTTGCAGGAAGGCAAAGAACGGCTGGCCGTCGGGCACGGCTTGCAGCAGCGCGTCGCTTTCCTTGAACAGGTCGAGGTCGGAGATGCCCCACACATCCACGCGGGACGAGCGCCAGTGGCTTTCCTCAAACAGCTGTACGCCGTCGATGCTTTGGCGGATCAGCGCGTTGATGTTCGCCCAGCCGGCGTTGCCGCCAATCATGTAGAACTTCTGGTAACCCTCGAACGCGTTGATCAGCGTGTGTTGCCGCGTGATCAGCGGGTTGCGCGTGGCCGTCTCTTGGCGGGTCACGTCCGGCACCCCGGTGATGCTCGCCCACACCGTCTTGGCGGTGCCAGTGACGGGCACGTAGAAGTGTTTGAAAAACAGGCTTTGCGTGGCCAGTTTGTCCAGGTTTGGCGTGGGGTTGAGCGGGTTGCCATAGGCCCCCACGGCACTGGTGCCGAGGGATTCGAGCATCACGAAGATGACGTTGGGCGGCTGGCTGCCGGCCAGGCGATAGGGCTGCACGCCTTGCTCCCGAGCGAAGTTCAGGTGCGCGGCGTCAGGTTGATCGACGCCCAGGTAGTGGGCGACTTGCGGGTACAGCTCGCGCACTTTGGCCTCGTTGAACTGCGACTGGCCGACCTTGAGCGTGTCGTACAAAAACAGCACCGGGTTCAAGCCCACGGCGGCCACTTGGCTGTCGCCGGAAAAGAATGCATCGCTCCAGCGCAGCGGTACCGGGTTCTCCAGGTTGAGGTTGGCCACACGGCCGAGCAGGGCCAGCAGCACGGTGATCACGCCGACCACTGAAACGGCGACCAGCGTCGGTTTGCCGATGGCCTTGGGTTCGAGGTCCAGGGTGATTCGTTCCAGGCACACCAACGCCCACACCCACAGCGCCACAGCGGCCAGCCAGCAGGTGGTTATCCACAGCACCGGGTAGGTTTCCCACACCATCTGCTGAGAAATCTGCGCATCTTGCAGGTAACGCAGCACCGTCGCATTGATGCGCACGCCGAGGTAGGCGTAGTGGCCGAAGTCGATGATGTACACCAGGCCGACCACCGCCAGCATCACCAGCAGATAACCCCGCGCCAGCCAGCGCAGGGCGGGCAGGGTGGTGAGGTTCCAGCGCGGCAGCCACGCCAGCACGGCCAGCGGCAGCAGGATCAACACCGCCAGGCGCAGGTCGAAACGCAGGCCGATGCCCAGGGTTTCGAGCAGCGCGGGCGTGTTGAACTCGAGGCCCGAAAAGCCCACCACAAACACCAGCCGCAAGGCGGCCAGCAACACAAACACCAACCCGATCGCGCCCACGCCGTAGCGCAGGCGGCGTGATTGCAACGCACTCATTTTTATCCCCATTCTTTAAATCGACGCAGTCTCAATGTGGGAGCGGGCTTGCCCGCGAAAGCGGTGTATCAGTGCCAAATGTGCTGCCTGACACACCGCATTCGCGAGCAAGCCCGCTCCCACAGTTTGAGATTCGTAAATCCAGCGATGACGCAGTAGCCCGCCAAGAGCGGGTCCACCAAATAATCCCAATAGTTTTCCGACGCCTTGAGCCGCAACGCGAACGCCAACGTACCCACCGCCAACATCCACACCGCCAACGAATGGCGCAGCCACAGCATCAACAACGCTCCCGCCGCCACCAGCACAATCATCGGCCGAGGGTTGAACCCCCAGCGATACGGGTCCACATACGTCAGCCCCAGGGTGGCCGGATACAGCAACAGGCTCAGCCCGCCAAACAGCACCAGCAGTTGCAGCTTTTGTGGGCGATGCAGCGGTTGCAATACGCCCAACCGGCACAGCGCAACCCACCCCAGCAACACCAACGTGCTGAACGCCAGGTCATCGGTAAAGCTGCGCACATACGCCGCCAGGGGCAGTTCATTCACCGGGATAACACTGAGCACCACTAACACTGGCAGTAGCCATGGGCGCCACTTTGCGGTGAGTCGAAACGTGCTCAAGAGCACAAACCCCAGCAGCACAAAACTCAAATGCGCCTGCCATAAAGCAGTCATCACAAACGCTCCGCCAGCCAGGCTTCGTTGAAGCTGACATGTTTGATAAAGGTGTTATTCCACGAGTACACCACGTGGTACATGCCGTCCGGGCTGCGGCTGAAATACGGGTACTCGTACTCAAAATCGCAGCCACGGGGTTTGCACACGCGGTAATCCAGATTGCTCAGGAAACGTTGCTCCAGCGGCAGGCGCCGGGCGCCGCTGGACGCGCGGAAGCCCTCGCCAATGATTTCCTTGTAGGCCTGGGGTGTGAACGGCTGGCCGAGCGGGTCGGGGGACTGGTCCAGTTCGACCACGGTGCGCCATTGGCTGAGCTGGGCGTCGGTGCCGTAGAGGCTGAGTTTGAAGCGGCCGTCTTGCAGGTCGTTGAGGGCGACGAGCAAACCGTCGTCCTCGGTGGCCACGGCCGCGAGCGACGAGTTGGGGTTGGCCGGCGCCAGCGGGTACGGCTCGCTCCAGGTTTGCCCGGCATCTTCGGTGCGGCTGGCGAGTACACGGTGATGGGTGTCACCGGCGTAGCGCAGCATGGCCACGGCGCGCTGGCCATCTTGGGGCACGATGGTCGGTTGCAGCGAATGTTTGCCCCGGCTGATGCGGAATTTATCGATCACTGCCCCGTCGGCGCTCAAGTACAGGTACTCGGCAAACTTGCCCATGAACTCGTGGTACACAGGCAAGCCAATCGAGCCGTCGGCATGGAACACGGGCGCGGCGCGCACCAGCGTACTGATGTTGAAGAACGGCGAGGTCACCAACTGCTTGGGGGCCGACCAGGTGGCACCCAAGTCTTCCGACACCATCAGATTGATCGCACTGGTGGCCCAGCCGCCGACCGACACCGACACGTAAAACATCCACAGGCGTTTGTCCGGCCCCAGGGCGATCACCGGGTTGCCGAGCTTGCGGATATAGCGCTGCGTGCCGTCGCGGGTACTTTCCCGCGTGGCCAGTACCTGCTCGGCGCCCCATTCGCCACTGTGCGCATCAAAGCGTGCGCTGCGCACCTGCACATCGGCGGCGCCCTCGCGGGAGCCGGCAAACCACACGGCCATCAGGTCGCCGCCAGGCAGTGCGGTGACGGATGACGCGTGCACAAAATCGGTGAGCTGCGAAGACACAAAACGACTGCTGTACTGCGGAGCCGCTGCCACCTTGGCGGTGTTCGGGCTGGCCTGTGCAAAAGGTGCCAGCATATGGGGCGGATGGCTCAGCCAGGCGGCGAGAAATACCCCCAGCAGGCTGCAGATCAATAAGGCGGAGCGCATAGGGAACCTGTCTGGAAAAGGATTACTGCACAGGCTCATCCGGCAGGCGCTTCCTGCGACCGGTGAGCATGGATAACGGCAGGTTGTCCCGCACCTGGACACTTTCAAACAGCGCCGCCAGTACATGCACACCTACCAAACCGAGCAGCACATTGGCCGCCGTTTCGTGCAGTTGCAGCGGCCAGTCGGCGCCCCACAAGGCATCGACTTCCTGCATCAGGAAGCCACTGACGCCGAGGGTCAGCAGCGCGAGCAACATCAACAGCATCACCAGGGCGCCAATTGGCGAATGGCCCAGACGATTCTGTGGCCGGCCCTTGAGCAGTGAGTGCGCGTGGGCTTTCAGGCGCGCGGGTGTCGGCCAAAAATCTGCCCAACGCGCGCTGCGTGGCCCGACAAATCCCCACACCGTCCGCACCAGCAGCCAGGCCATGGCGTAGTAGCCCAGCCAGACGTGCCAGTCATCACCGGCTTCGTTAAAGAAGTAATTGGCGATGAAGACCCCGGCGATAGACACATGAAACAGCCTCACCAGCGGGTCCCACAGGCGCAGGGATTGCTCTGGCATCAGCCCTTGATCTCAGTCTTCACTGCCTTGCCGGTGACGGGGTCGTGGTAGATCTCGACCTTGCGTTTGTCTTTGTCGAAGCCGTAGATCTCGTAGCAGTTGCCGTCGGTGACCTTGAACTTGCTGATTTCGTAACCTTGCGCCTTGAGCTTGTCCTGGAAGGCTTGCTGGTCTTGCCATTGCGAGCGCTCGGCGGTGGTGCACTGTGGGCCGGCAAGGGCCAGGGGGCTGGCGAGAATCAGGGACAGCAGGAGAATTTTGCGCATGGAAAAGCTCTCGGCGTTTGTAGGAGATTTCACAGTGCAAAACCAACCTTAGTGCAACCTTAGTTGGCAACGAGCCGTAACATCTTTAGCGGAATAGCCCACGCCAGAACCCGGCATGATGCCGCCGTTTCCTACAGAGATTTTGCTATGCGCCTACTCCTTGTCGAAGATGATCGCGCCCTCGGCCAGGGGATTCGTGTGGCGTTGGGCGCCGAAGGCTACACCCTGGATTGGTTGCAGGACGGCGTGGCCGCCCTGCATGCCCTGCGCACGGAAAACTTCGACCTGTTGCTGCTCGACCTTGGCCTGCCACGCCTCGATGGCCTGGACCTGTTGCAGCAATTGCGCGCCGAACAGCATGACCTGCCGGTGCTGATCCTCACTGCCCGCGACGGCACCGCCGAGCGCATTGCCGGGCTGGATGCGGGCGCCGATGACTACTTGATCAAGCCGTTCGATGTGGAAGAACTCAAGGCCCGCGTGCGTGCTTTGTTGCGCCGCAGCCAGGGCCGTGCGCAACCGATGCTGGAGCATGCTGGCATCAGCCTCGACCCGGCCACGCAGCAGGTGCGTTATGGGGATGAAGACGTCATCGTGACGCCGATGGAGTACCAACTGCTCCACCAGTTGATGGTGCGCCCCGGCAAAGTGGTGACCCGCGAGCGGCTGTCCCGTGCGTTGTATGGCTGGCAGGACCGGGTCGAGAGCAACACGCTGGAAGTGTTGATTCACAACCTGCGCAAAAAGTTATCCACCGAGCTGATCCGCACCGTGCGTGGCGTCGGTTATGTGTTGGTGCTCAAACCATGACCTCGGTTCGCGCGCGCATTCTGATTCCGGTGCTGGTGCTGATCTTGCTGGGGGACGCCTTGATCAGCTGGCTGGTGCTGCGCGACAGCCATCACGAAATCGAAGAAGTCTACGACGCTCAACTCGCACAAAGCGCACGTTTGCTGCAGGGTGTGCTGCGCCAGCGTGATCCTGGGGACGCTGATTGGGACCGCCTGCACCAGGCCTTTGACCAGGCCATGAGTCGCGTGGGCGAGGAGGGCGTGGCCCATCCCTATGAAACTCGCCTGACTTTCCAGGTGTGGAACAGTGCGGGTGAATTACTCGTGCGCTCGGCCGAAGCGCCGGTGCTGAAGGCGCCACCGGCGACCCTCGGTTCCCACGACCTGATGGATAACGGCAATGACTGGTGCGCCTTCCTGCTGGCGGACCCGCAGCAGGGGTTATTGATCTGGGTGGGCGAGCGCGACGACATTCGCCAGGACGTGATTCAGCGCATCATGCGCCATACCCTCTGGCCCACCCTGATTGGCGTGCCGTTGTTGACGGTATTGATCTGGCTGGTGATTGGCTGGGGGCTTGAGCCGTTGCGTGTCATGGCCCGATCGATCCGTGGCCGCACCACTGACACGCTGCAGCCGTTGCAGCTCAAACCGTTGCCCAGCGATCTGGAACCGATGCAGACGGCGCTGAATCGGGTGTTGGTGCAAATCGATGACCTGCTGGAGCGCGAGCGCCGCTTTATCGCCGATGCCGCCCACGAGCTGCGCACGCCGTTGGCCATCCTGCGTATTCATGCTCAGAACGCCCAAACGGCCGTAACAGCGGAGCAGCGGCGCGAGGCGTTGGACTTTTTGGTGAGCGGCGTGGACCGCGCAACGCGCATTGGCAGTCAGTTGCTGACCATGGCGCGCATCGAACCGCACCTGAGCAACCCGGTGCGCAGCCGTGTGCAACTGACGGAACTGGTGCGGGAAGAACTCGCGGAGCTGACGCCCCTGGCGATGGAAAAGGGCGTGGAGTTGGTGCTTGAAGGTGAGGACGCGTGCTGGTTGGAAACCGAACCGGTGGCGCTGGCGATTGCCCTGCAAAACCTGGTGACCAATGCGCTGAATTTTTCGCCGGTGGGCAGTGAAGTCAAAGTGATTATCGGCGCCGATTGCCTGAGCGTGGAAGACGCTGGGCCTGGCATTGATGAAGCGGAAATGGGGCGATTGGTGGAGCGCTTCTACAGCCGGGGCAATGCCAACGGCGCCGGGTTGGGGTTGGCGATTGTCGACATGATCGTCGGCAAGATTGGATGCCGGCTGGTGCTGCAGAATTTGGAGCAGGGCGGGTTGAGTGCGCGGTTGGTGTTTGGCGAGCGTTGAGGGTGGGAGCATTGCGGGCATTTTCGTTGCCTGATAGGCCGCTTTCGCAGCCTCGCTAAAGCTCGACACACAGGAATAGGTGCTACTGGCCGCGACGCTGATCAACTGTAGGAGCTGGCTTGCCAGCGATGGCGGTGGGCCAGTCATCCATGATGTGACAGATAGGCCCAGCTCCCACAGGAATAGGTACTGCTGGCCGCGACGCCGATCCAATGTGGGAGATGTCGAGCCCTGGCGAGGCTGCGAAGGGATCACCTCGGTAGGCCTGCCAGGCCACGACTCTTGCATCGCTGATTGCTTGAGCATCAGCCGCTTATTCGGTCCCAGCGGAACAAAATGTTTAAACTCGGGTCCAGTCTTCACTCTCATCCCCGATAAGGACATCCCCATGAAGCGCATCGCGCTGCTTTCCCTCGCCCTGGCCCTGGGCGCCTGCCAATCCAACCAACGCGACTCTTCGCCCAGCCTGCTCAAGGACGGCGTGCAATTTCGTCAGAAAACTGTAGCCGTGGATGCCGAACACGCCAAAGTCATCATGAAAGCCTACGGCGGCACCAACCCCGTCGAATTTTCCATCCGCCGCGAAGGCGACCCTGACCAACGCGTGGAAACCTTGGGTACGGTGGTGGACACCGGTGAAGGCCGTGTTTTCAACTGGATCGCCAAACTCAACCAGACAGTCGCCAGCGCCGGGTTCAAACGCTTTCCGCAGTTGGAGATCCAGGCGGACCCAGGCAAGAAACTCACCGTATTTGGTCGGGCGGGAAACATAGGCAATGGCGCTTATTACAGCTGCATACCGCCGGAGAGCACGTTCACCCCAGAGAAAGCGAAGGTGTATCTGGTGGAGTTCCAGTTCACGCCTAGTCGTTCGGCGTGTGCACAGCAGGTATTTGATATCACCGATCCGGCGAATCGGGTGTTGATGGGGGGGGAGGGGAGTGAGACGAAGGCGGGGTAAGTTGAGTTGATTGAGCGGTGGGCATTGCCCACCGTTTGCGTGGTAAAGGCCGGGCGTTGATGGCTGTGCATTGAGCTGCGCGTTCGCTCGTACCGGTAAGCGCCTTAACTCCCGTGGCGCACGCCATGGTTCGTGTGTTGACTGAGCGATAGAGGAGCGGCTTTGTGCTGTAGGTTTCATTGCATCAAGACGCCTTCTCAGGTTGCTTTGAAGGTGGTGGCCAGGCGCCTTGGTAGCGAAAGGAAATTTGGTAGTCGAGCTGATTGGGTTCAATCATGTGTTGGAAATACGGCTGGATAATCGTTATCCAGTTAGGCAGTACGTTGAATACATCGGCGTATATCGCGGTCTCCTCGCCTAGACCCAATGCTTCAAAAACACTGTCGGGATCTTCGATATCCGCTGAGTACTCAGCTGCCTTCAAGTCGCTGCTTTGCTTTTCGTACCATCGCAGTCTTATCTTCATCACCATTTTGGAAACCTCTCTCTATCGTCAGTTACGACAGTCTTGGTGATGGTGGGTTAAACGGACGGGCCGAACAGATGCGGGTGTTGCGCCTGGAAGGACCTGAAGGTTTGATACTTCCAGCGCTCTGCGCCAGGTTCTTCATCGTTCGTGCTGACTTCTCCGAAGTACCAGTGCTCTGACTCGAAGACGTTTCCTTCTTCGTCTTCATGAACAAAGTGAAAGCCAGCCTCGTGAAGCCCTGGCGGGACGGTCAGGCCCCATTCACAGGCGAGACTTCGTCCGGTGATGCGGGTTTGCCGGAAGTGTTCGTAGTCAAAGGGTTGGGTGTGGCCGAGATGGCGCGCTTTGTCGGTGTAGACACAGACTCTGCTTGAGAACATGTCCGGGACCATGATGCAGGCGACAATCCAACACTCAGGGTCATCGTCTAACCGTGCTTCAAACAGATGACCTGCAACCTTGATCAACTGTTGAGCGCAATGCGCGAGAATCTCCGGCGTGGTTTGTTTGCCTTCAACAAGATTCTCGATAACCGGGATTCTTATATTTATGTAATTGGGTTCCGACGGCAGCTCGTTGTAAAAGCAGCCTTTGAAGCCGTCAGCCCAGCGAGTCAGGGCTCGGAGGTGCCTGGGGATGTTTCGGAGTTTTTTATCTGTCAGTGACAGTCTGCGCATGAAACTGAACCCTCTACGTCTGTGTTATTCGTTTGCATCTTCGTAATCAAATGCGATGAAGTAGTCGCTTTCTGAAAGGGCGATTGCGTGAGAGAAGTGCACCTGTACCAGCGATAACCACTCGCGACGCAACTCAAACATACCGTTGTTGACGTCCTCATCTATCGATAGCCCAAGGTTGGAAATCACGGAGTAGTCGTCTCCCAAATCCGCTGAGTCCTCCGTCCCGCTTAGACACTCGGTGGTTCTATCGAACCATTCCAGTCTCACTTTTAGTCCCATGTGTTCCTCACAGATATTTTTTGATGTTTCGCTTTTTCTTCGGTCCTTTTAACTGCTCGCCTGTTATGTGATTGAACGCGCCTATATGGCTTCCATCACTTGCTAGGTAAACCTCCAATTCTCCATGTTGGGAATCCCACTCATAGATTCTCCGGCCTTTCTCCTCTATCCAGCGCTCCCTTAGGCCGGCACCTCCCTGTCTGGGAGTCATGGGTTTTGCTTTTATCAGGTTTTCAAAACCAGTTATTTGTTTAGTATTCGGCGCCTTGTGGTACTTGTGATCCCCGGCCTTAACACTCACCACCACATACAGCGGCCGAACCCCCGACTCCACCGGGAACACCAGAATAAAATCCCGATACTCCGGTGGATAAATCGGGTTTACCAGAATCTGTGCGGCCTTCTCCGTCGGCGGATAAATCCACATCACCGGCGCTTGCGGCGCAGCCTCCAGAGCCGGAATACCGAGCGTGTCGCCCCGATCAACCGCAGGCGTCCAGATCAGCTCAACACCCTCACCCAAATCCGCCACAAACCGATCGCCACGGGCTTGAAACTGCACCACATCAATCATCTGCCAATCGGCATTGTTGCCCGTGTAAAATCCATACCCCTTGAGCGTGCCATCCTCACGTTGCTCAACATGCAACCGCATCTGCGAACGCGCCCGCTGCATCGAACGCAACTGTTCTTCACTGTAAAGCGCGCTGTCCCCCAGCTCCGCTGGCCAGACCAACGCGACCAGCCCCGTCAGCAGCCCAGCAGCCACAGTGCCCGCCGCCGCGACTGCCGTCTCCAAAGCGACCGAATGTAACGCCAACTGCCCCAAGCCAACAGGCAGTGCACTGCCGCTGATCTTGCGCAGGGCAACCAGGCCCTGGCTGTCCACCTCGCGCCCACCCAACAAGCTGAAATGGCCGTAGTCCTTAACCAGCTCCAGCGGCACGTAACCTGTTGGATCGCTATAGCGAATGAGGCCGTCGGGGAGTTTGCAGGGTTTGGTGAAGGTGCAGCCGGGAGGTTTGGCGGGGGGCGGTTTTGGGGCGGGAGTGGGAATGAAAGAATCGATCAACGGCGAATAGGGCACGCGCGATGGTTGCGGGGTCAGGATGCGCTGTTTGAGCAGTTCTTTTTCGGTGGGAGGGTAAAAGCGCTCTGACATGACCGGCTCACTTCCTTGTGTGGGGGAGTGAGCCTACGAGGGGGGAGGTGAGGGTTGATATTGGCTTTGTTCGAGGCGAAGCGTGGGAAAAGTCAGCGTGTTTGTAATGGCCGAATCGTCAGGAGGCGTTCTCTTATCTGGGTATAGGGAGAGCGCAGGTCGTTTTGCCAGGGAGGCATATTAGGGGGGCGGTAGGAGATTTGATGGTGTACGGGCAGGCGCCATCGCTGGCAAGCCAGCTCCTACATTTGATGCTGTTCAGCCCAGCAGATGCTTGGAAATCAACCGCGAGATTTCCACAATCGAGGTCTTCCCGGTGAACTCAAACTTCACTTTCCCCAGCGATGAAAAGTAGATCTCCAACTCCGAGTCCAGATCAAACGTCCCAGCCGTTTCCACCGAGTACGCCACGATGTTCTTGTACGGCAGCGAGGTGAAGTCCTTCTTGCTGCCGGTGATCCCCTGCACGTTGACCGCGATGATGCGTTTGGTGGTGAAGACCACCCCGTCGCGCATGGCCTTGTAGGCGTCGACCACTTCTTCGCCGTCCAGCAGCAGCGCCGAGACGCGTTCGGCGTATTCGTTGTTTTGCTTGAGTTTGAAAAAGCCTTTGTTGTTGAAGTCGATCATATGCCTGTCCTTGTGTATGCCGTTTTGCTCACGGATCTGTATCTAACGCGGGCATTTTGAACGCCCTACCATGGCGGCCAACCTGACAACCTTGGCCAGATGTTTAAAAACGGAGCCCCATCATGCCTGAACTGTCCAGCTGGCTAGCCTACGCGCTGATCTCCCTCGGCATGGTGCTCACCCCCGGCCCGAACATGATTTACCTCATTTCACGCTCTATCTGCCAGGGGCGCACGGCTGGGTTGATTTCCCTGGGCGGCGTGGCGTTGGGGTTTCTGGTTTACATGCTGTGCGCGGCGCTGGGGATCACGGCGTTGGTGATGGCAGTGCCGTTTGCCTACGACGCCCTGCGTTTTGGCGGTGCGTTGTATCTGCTCTACATGGCCTGGCAGGCCGTGAAACCGGGAGGGCGTTCACCGTTCCAGGTGCGGGACCTGCCGCAGGACAGCCCGCGCAAGCTGTTCATGATGGGGCTGGTGACCAACCTGCTGAACCCCAAGGTGGCGGTGATGTACCTGTCGTTGCTACCCCAGTTCATCGACCCGAATGGCCATGGCAGTGTGCTGACGCAATCGTTGGTGCTGGGCTTCACGCAGATTTTGATCAGCGTGAGCGTCAACGCAATGATTGCCACCATGGCGGGTTCCATCGCGGTGTTTTTTGTCACCCGGCCGGGCTGGCAGGTGGTGCAGCGCTGGTTGATGGGGTCGGTGCTGATGGGGTTGGCGGTGCGGATGGCGGTGGAAGGGCGACGCTGAGTCGCGCTTCACAAAATGGCTTTCAGATAGTCCTTGAGGGTGTTGAGCGGGGCATTGAGTGCTTCAAGTGTTGATGCTTGGCGCACGTCCACCGCAAGCCGTTGCAGCTCGCGGCCCATCACGGTGTTGGCGCCGCCCAGGGACTTGAGTGCGAGTGTCAGGCACTCATCAACCTTGAGTTGAATAGCAGCCAGATCCCCCTGCCGCACCAACAACCCAAACACCTCGCGGTCATACCCGACCATCACTGGGTCATCACGCAAAACCGGGCTGCCGCCGTCCGTCTCGTACACCAGTTTCAGTGCAAAGAGCGCCACCGCTTCCAGCGTCAATTCCATGGTTTCGGTTCCTCGGCGTCTTTTGGGAGGGCGATGATCCCTGTTCTGAACCGGAAAAAAAAGACCTCGTACTTCAAGCCGTCCGCCGCAATGCCATCGCTTTTGCTCGTTGTAGTGGTCAGTTTTTCTCATTACCATTGGGAACAATTCTTATTCGTAGGGCTGTGTATGCCACCGCTTCCCGAGCCCGGCACCGCATCTTTGAGCATCAGCAGCCTTTATTGCGCCCATCACGGCTGGATTCAACGTTGGCTGGCGCGAAAACTCGGCAATGTCAGTGATGCCGCCGAGCTGGCTCATGATGTGTTTGTCAGGCTGTTGAGCCACCCGCGTGAGTTCGGCAGCGAAGGGCATGCGCGTGCGTACCTCAGCACCTTGTCGCGCAATGTGTGTGTGGATTTTTTCCGACGCAAGCACGTGGAGCAGGCCTGGCTTGAGGTGTTGGCGAGCCGGCCTGAAGCGTGCGCGCCTTCGGAAGAACATCGCGCATTGGTGTTGGAGGCCCTGGTGCATTTGCAGGCGATGCTTGATCGCTTGCCGGCCAAGGTGTCCGAGGCATTCTGCCTAGCCCAGATCGAGGGCTTGAGCTATCGCGAGATCGCGCTGCGGATTGGCGTGAGCGAGCGCACCGTTACCAAATACATCGGCCAAGCCATGTTCCAGTGCATGGTGCTGGAGGCTGAGTTGGACGGTGCCTTGGCATGAGCACCAACCCCGGTGGCCTCGACCATGCCACTTTGCAACAGGCCGCCGACTGGTTCGCTCGTCTGAGTGCCGAACCCAACGCCTTGCCGGTGCATGAGGCCTGGCGCCAATGGCATGCCCACAGTGAAGTCAATCGTCTGGCCTGGAGCTATGTCGCGCGTGTGGGGCAACGCTTTGCACCGTTGCAGGACGATGCCGTGGGTGCCAACAAGACGCTGGAGAGTTTGCGGCAGTCCCAGCGTTCGCGGCGCCAGGTGTTGCGCGGGCTGTCGATGGTCTTGGGCGGCACGCTACTGGGCTGGGCCGGTTGGCAGCAGCGTTGGGTGTCGGGCACCTGGCGCGCGGATTTCCATACGAACACCACGGTGCTGGGCGAGCAGCTGTTGGCCGATGGAACGCGTATTTGGCTCAACAGCGGCACGGCGTTGGATGTGAATTTCAGCGCCGGTCAGCGTGAGTTGAAACTCTACAGCGGCGAAATCCTGATCAATACCGGCAAGGACGGTCGCCCCTTCGTGGTGGATACACCGCAGGGCCGCTTGCGTCCGCTCGGCACACGCTTCAGCGTGCGTGAGCAGGATGGGCACACGCTGCTCAATGTATTTGAGGGCAGCGTGGAGGCCAGCTGCGGCGACACGGATCAACGCCGCATCATACCGGCGGGGCAGGGTGTTCTATTCGACCGTCAGCACCTGGGCGCAATGCAACGTGCGCAACCTGGGCGTGAGGCTTGGGCAAAAGGTGTGCTGATGGCGAACGATATGCGCCTGGGGGACTTTATCGGCGAACTGGCCAGCTATCGCCATGGCCATCTGGGCATCGACCCACAGGTCGCCAACCTTCGGGTGATGGGCACGTATCCCCTGCAAGACACCGATCAGGCTCTGACCATGCTTGAGCAGGTCTTGCCCGTGCGCACCGAGCGGCGCTTCGCCTGGTGGACCACGGTGGTTCCGCGCTGATTTTTTTGCATCGTGTGCTTCCGGTTTTGATTGCTCATTCGAATTAGTGAAGGACAACGGCTTGATGCCTCCTTCGACCGGAACTGTTTTATGTCCTCATTCCTGCGTAACTCACCACAACCCTTGGCGCTGGCTATTGCGTTTGCCTTGGCCATCCCCACCAGCCTGAGCATGGCGCCACGGGCGGCAGCCGCCGAGCAGTCCAGCGTGCAGACCTACGATCTGCCGGCCGGTGCCCTGGCTGACCAACTCAACCGGCTCGCCGCCCAGGCCGGCATCTACCTGGCAGGCAATGCCGCGCTCACCGCCGGCAAGACAGGCCCGGCGCTGCGCGGCAGCTACACGGTCGACCAGGCACTGCAAACGCTATTGGCTGGCAGTGAGCTTACGGTGGTGCAGACCGGCGAAGGGCGCTATCAATTGCAGCCGGGTGCAGGCGGCGCGTTGCAACTGGGCACGGTGTCGATCTCCGGCATGGCGCCGGGTTCGACCACTGAGGGCACCGGCTTGTACACCACGTATTCGTCCAGCAGTTCGACGCGGTTAAACCTGACCCAAAAAGAAACCCCGCAATCGCTCACGGTCATCACCCGTCAGCGCCTCGACGATCAGAAGCTCACCAACCTCACCGAAGTGCTGGAAGCCACGCCGGGCATCACCGTGCTGCGCGTCGGTGTAGGCGCGGAGAACGATACATACTGGTCCCGTGGTTTTCAGATCAACAACTTCGAGATCGACGGCGTACCCACCTCGGCGCGTCTGGACAACACCACGCAAAACACCGCGATGTACGACCGTGTTGAAGTGGTGCGCGGCGCCACTGGTCTGATCAGCGGCTCGGGCACGCCCTCGGCGACCATCAACCTGATCCGCAAGCGCCCGACCGCCGAGGTCCAGGCCAGCATCACGGGAGAGGCGGGCAGTTGGGACCGTTATGGCACGGGCTTTGATGTCTCCGGGCCTTTGAACGACAGCGGCAATGTTCGCGGGCGCCTGGTGGTGGACTACAAGAAACAGAACTCCTGGGTCGACCGCGTCAACACCGACTCGCAACTGGTGTACGGCATTTCCGAGTTCGACCTGAGCGACGCCACCATGCTCACGGTGGGCTTCAGCTACATTAACAACCAAGTCAACGACCCGCTGCGCACCGGGTTCCAGATGTTCTATAGCAACGGCAACCGAACAAACTTCAGCCGCTCCGCCAACAGCGCGCCGGACTGGGCCTACAACGACCGCAAGCAGACCAACGTCTTCACCTCCATCGAGCACCAGTTCGACAACGGCTGGAGCGGCAAGGTGGAAGTCAGCCATACCCAGAACCAGTTCGATGAACTGATCAACTACATGAACGGTGATATCGATCAGGACACGGGTGCTGGCGCTTACCTGTACCCCAACCGCTGGTCCGGCACACCGCGCCAGAACAATCTTGATGCCTACCTCACCGGGCCATTCAGCCTGTTCGGCCGTGAGCATGAGTTGATCGCCGGCGTCACAATGTCACGTTACAACGAAAACACCCCAAGCCACGGCGGTTGGTTCGGCTCCTGGACCGGCTACGACGGCACGGTGCCCAACATCTTCAACTGGAACGGCAGCGGGGCCAATCGCCCGGATACCACGCCGGTGGGCAAGACCCACATCGAAGAAAACCAATACGCCGCCTACCTGACTTCGCGCTTTCATGTCACCGACAACACCGCAGTCATCCTCGGCAGCCGCGTCACTAACTGGAAGCGCAACAACGAATCCAGCGTGTACGCTGACCCGACCCAAAACACCGAAAGCAAGGAAACCCGCAACGGCGTTTTCCTGCCCTACGCGGGTATCGTCTACGACCTGAGCGAAACGTGGGCGGTGTACGCCAGCTACACCAAAATCTTCAACCCGCAGGCCTATGGCGTCCACGACGAAAACAACAAAGCCCTCGACCCCCAGGAAGGCACCGGCTACGAAGTCGGGGTGAAAGGCAGCTTCAACGACGACAAACTCAACGCCAGCCTGGCGCTGTTCAAGATCGACCAGGACAACCTCGCGGTGTACGTGCGTGCGCCGGACATCTACCGTCTGGAGCAAGGCACCACTACCCAAGGCGTCGAACTGGAACTCAACGGCGAACTGAGCGAAGGCTGGCAAGCATCGGCGGGCTATGCGTACAGCGTGAGCACCAACCAGGACGATCAGCGCATTGTCACCACCAGCCCACGGCATAGCCTCAAAACCTTCACCACATACCGCCTGCCAGGTGTGCTCGACAAGATCACCGTGGGCGGTGGCGTGAACTGGCAGAGCAAGACGGGGATGGACCTGCACACGTTCGATCAGGGCAGTTATGCACTGACCAATTTGATGGCGCGGTATGACATCAGCAAGAACCTGAGTGCCACGTTGAACGTGAATAATGTGTTTGATCGCAGCTACTACGCGTATGCGGATAGCTGGAGTGTTTATGGCGCGCCGCGTAATTTTATGACGAGTTTTAAGTATACGTTTTGAATCGCACCGGATTCGCTAGACGCCTTGCAGCCCCGTTTGGCGAATGAGGTGGTGCTCAAGCGTGTGTGTAGGTCGGTGAGTTGAAGTTGTATGAGCTGGCGTCTTCGCAGGAAAGCCAGCTCCCACAGGGGGATTGCGTTTCAAGGTGGAGAGGGCGGTGAGCAGTGAATTCGCTGGCTGCCCACTTTTCTGCAGGCGAAAAAAAAGACCTTGAATTTCAAGGTCTTTTTTTAAGATGGTGCCCCGAGGGAGGCTGGAGCCTCCCATATAATCCGTAGCTTACAGATCGGTAATATGGTTAGGGATACACGGAGGGATACAAGCTGCTTGGGCCTTTGATCGTGCAATCCTAAGTTTGGTTATGAACGATCCGTAAACCCCCTCGTTCTCTGCCAGGAATTTAGCTGGTGTGGCAAGGATTGCAGCAATAGTAACAACCATTAATTTTTAGTGTGGGATTTGCTACCCGAGCGGCGCTGACTGCGCCGGTGCAGGTGAGATGATTTCCGAGTGGTACCTGATTCTCCGGCCTTGGCATGAAGCTGCAGCCAATCGTTGTGTTATGCACTTCGTAGTCGCCGTTGGCCTGTACATTTCTATTCACGACAAATGATTGCATTGGCTAGTCCTCGCTTCCGTGTGTCGGATCGGTAATGACTCAATATTTAGCAATGTGTGCTGTGTTCGCTGAGTTGCACGAAGACCAGCACGGAAGGAGGGTAGCTGGAGGATGGCAGAAAGCAATCAGTCTCCAGAATGGTGCTGGGGACCCTGGCACTATCTGAAGTACACGGGGCATGAAACCCGCGGGATCGAGTGAGTGGGAGGTGCCGGAAGTTACTGAAATTTCAATCGTTGAAATTGAAAGGATCTTGAAGAAAAAGGGCCATCGTTTCAGCTTCGGTAAAGGTGGCTATATCTGTTGCTGATAGTGAGCACCTGCATGGCGTCAACCATGGTGATGGATGTCAGCCCGCGCATAGCTGCCACCTATTCGCATGAGAAACGAACGTGGCAGCTCTCTACATTAGGAGCTAAGCAATGAGCGTTTCTGATAGGTCGTATCTTCGCAATCCCACAACCCAGACCTCCACCTATCTGGGAGGTGCCCAATGATCAACCCACCCCTCAACAAAACCCTCGGAGTCATCACCTTCTCCACCTGCGGCAAACAGCCCAACCTTCACCGCCTATTCCGCGTCAATTCCGGCGTACCCATTCGCGATGCCCTTGAGCATGCCTCAGAGCTTCTCCACTGTTCAAAAATGCTGGCATTGGGTGCGGCGATGGACACGAACGCGGATTGCTATGCCTGGGCGGCACATTATTTGGCGGAGATGGCGAAGGCGGTGGTGGATGATTTGGCGAATGGAATGTTGCCGAATGGGCTGGTGGAGGAGGGTGAAGCGGTTGGTGTGTAGGCGGGTGATTTGATGGTGTTGGGGCTGGCGCCTTCGCAGGCAAGCCAGCTCCCACAGAGGGATTGCGTTTCAAGGTAGAGAGGGCGGTGAGCAGTGATTTCGCTGGCTGCCCACTTTTCTGCAGGCGAAAAAAAAGACCTTGAATTTCAAGGTCTTTTTTTAAGATGGTGCCCCGAGGGAGACTCGAACTCCCACTCCTTTCGAAAACGGATTTTGAATCCGCCGCGTCTACCAATTCCGCCATCAGGGCTCAATGGCGGCGAAGTATAGAGAGGTGATTACCGTTGGTCAATCACGTTTCATGGTCAATTTTCACTATTTCCGCTAGACTTCCCGGCCCTGCTAGACGAACACCATCATGCGCGTTGCTGACTTTACTTTTGAGCTCCCTGATTCGCTGATCGCTCGCCACCCTTTGGCCGAGCGTCGCGCCAGTCGACTGCTGACCCTGGACGGGGTGAGCGGTGCCCTCGCACACCGTCAATTCACTGATTTGCTTGAGCATTTGCGCCAAGGCGATCTGATGGTGTTCAACAATACCCGGGTGATTCCGGCTCGCCTTTTTGGCCAGAAAGCCTCCGGCGGCAAGCTGGAAATTCTGGTGGAGCGGGTGCTGGACAGCCATCGCGTGCTGGCCCATGTGCGCTCCAGCAAGTCGCCGAAGCCGGGTTCGAGCATCCTCATTGATGGCGGTGGCGAAGCCGAGATGGTGGCGCGCCATGATGCGTTGTTCGAGCTCAAGTTCACCGAGGAAGTGCTGCCGTTGCTGGAGCGCGTCGGCCATATGCCGCTGCCTCCTTATATAGACCGCCCCGACGAAGACGCGGACCGCGAGCGCTATCAAACCGTTTACTCCCAGCGCCTTGGTGCCGTGGCCGCGCCGACTGCCGGGCTGCATTTTGATCAGCCGTTGCTGGATGCGATTGCCGCCAAGGGCGTCGAAACGGCTTATGTGACCCTGCACGTGGGGGCCGGTACATTTCAGCCGGTGCGTGTGGATAAGATTGAAGACCACCATATGCACAGCGAATGGCTGGAAGTCAGCCAGAACGTGGTGGATGCGGTGGCCGCGTGCAAGGCGCGCGGCGGTCGGGTGGTTGCCGTGGGCACCACCAGCGTGCGGTCGCTGGAGAGCGCGGCGCGTGATGGCGTGCTCAAGCCGTTCAGTGGCGACACCGATATCTTTATTTTCCCGGGCCGGCCGTTCCATGTGGTCGATTGCCTGGTGACCAACTTCCATTTGCCGGAATCCACGCTGTTGATGCTGGTGTCGGCATTTGCCGGTTACCCGGAAACCATGGCCGCTTATCAAGCCGCCATCGCCAACGAGTACCGTTTTTTCAGCTACGGTGATGCGATGTTTATCACCCGTAATCCGGCGCCGCGCGGCCCAGAGGAACAATCATGAGTCGTATGTCGTTTGAATTGCTGGCCACGGATGGTAAAGCTCGCCGCGGCCGTTTGACCTTCCCGCGCGGCACCGTCGAAACCCCGGCCTTCATGCCGGTGGGTACCTACGGCACCGTCAAGGGCATGCTGCCGCGCGACATCGTTGCCACCGGCGCCGAGATCATCCTCGGCAACACCTTCCACCTGTGGCTGCGCCCGGGTACGGAAGTGATCAAGAAGCACGGCGACCTGCATGACTTCATGAAGTGGCAAGGCCCGATCCTGACCGACTCGGGTGGTTTCCAGGTGTTCAGCCTGGGCGCCATGCGCAAGATCAAGGAAGAGGGCGTGACCTTCGCCTCGCCGGTAGACGGCGCCAAAGTGTTCATGGGCCCGGAAGAGTCGATGCAGGTACAGCGCGACCTGGGTTCCGACATCGTAATGATTTTCGACGAGTGCACCCCGTACCCGGCCGATGAAGATGTCGCGCGGATCTCCATGGAGTTGTCCCTGCGCTGGGCCCAGCGTTCGAAGAATGCTCACGGCGATAACACGGCTGCGCTGTTCGGTATCGTGCAGGGCGGCATGCATGAAAGCCTGCGCAAGCGCTCGCTGGAAGGCTTGGACAAGATCGGCTTTGACGGCCTGGCCATCGGCGGTTTGTCGGTGGGCGAGCCCAAGCACGAGATGATCAAGGTGCTGGATTACCTGCCGGGCCTGATGCCCGCTGACAAACCTCGTTACCTTATGGGCGTTGGCAAACCGGAGGATCTCGTAGAGGGTGTGCGCCGCGGTGTGGACATGTTCGATTGCGTGATGCCAACCCGTAATGCCCGCAATGGGCATCTGTTCATCGATACAGGCGTGCTGAAGATCCGTAACGCGTTCCATCGCCATGATGATTCGCCGCTGGATCCCACCTGTGATTGCTACACCTGCCAGAACTTCTCCCGTGCTTATCTGCACCATCTGGACAAGTGCGGGGAAATGCTGGGTAGCATGTTGAATACCATCCACAATTTGCGTCACTACCAAGTCCTGATGGCTGGTTTGCGCGAGGCTATTCAACAGGGTACATTGGCCGCCTTCGTCGATGCCTTCTATGCCAAGCGCGGGCTCCCTGTGCCGCCCTTGGACTGAGTTTTCCGACCCTAAGATTCACTATTTGCAACTGGAGTGCTAAATGAGCTTTTTTATCTCTAACGCCATGGCTGATGCCGCTGCGCCTGCCGCTGCCGGTCCTATGGGCGGTGGTTTCGAGTGGATTTTCCTGGTCGGCTTCCTGGTCATCTTCTACCTGATGATCTGGCGTCCACAGGCCAAGCGCGCCAAAGAGCAGAAAAACCTGCTGGGCAGCCTGCAAAAAGGTGACGAAGTTGTGACCACTGGCGGTATCGCTGGCAAGATCACCAAGGTTTCCGACGCTTTCGTGGTGCTGGAAGTCTCCGACACCGTAGAAATGAAGTTCCAGAAGGGCGCCATCGCCGCCACGCTGCCAAAAGGCACGCTCAAAGCGATCTGAGTAACAACCTTTACCAATCGACGGGGCGCGCAAGGCGCCCCGCGTTATAAGCGGGCGGCGTGATGCTGAACAAATACCCTCTGTGGAAATACGTACTGATCCTGGCGGTGCTGGCGATCGGTTTTATTTATTCCGCTCCCAATCTTTATCCTGATGACCCGGCGATCCAGATCACTGGCGCCAGCACTTCGCTGCAAGTCAATCAGGCTGACCTGGAACGCGCGAGCAAAGCGCTCACCGACGCGGGCATCCAGGTCAAAGCGGCAACATTGGCGGCTGATGCGAAGGGCGGTTTGTTGCGCCTGACCAAGGCAGAAGACCAATTGCCGGCCAAAGACGTCGTGCGCAAGGCCATGGGTGACGACTACGTAGTCGCGCTCAACCTGGCACAGACCACGCCAAAATGGCTGCGCAGCATCGGCGCGCACCCGATGAAGCTGGGTCTGGACTTGTCCGGTGGTGTGCACTTCCTGCTGGAAGTCGATATGGACAAAGCCCTCGACGCGCGCCTGAAAGTCTACGAAGGCGACGTGAAGAGCCTGCTGCGCAAAGAGAAGTTGCGTTATCGCAGCCTGCCGCAGCTCAACGGTGCCATCCAGCTGGGCTTCTCTGATGAAGCGTCCCGCGAACAGGCCCGTGCGCTGGTGCGCAAGAACTTCAACGATTTCGACATCGTACCGGCCGACCTGAACGGTCAACCTGTACTGCGTCTGGCGATGACCCCGGCCAAGCTGGCGGAAATCCGCGAATACTCCATCAAGCAGAACTTGACCACGGTACGTAACCGCGTCAACGAGCTGGGTGTGGCCGAGCCGATCGTTCAGCGCCAAGGTGCCAACCGCATCGTAGTTGAGCTGCCGGGCGTACAGGACACCGCTGAAGCCAAGCGTATCCTGGGTAAAACCGCCAACCTGGAATTCCGTCTGGCCGCTGAGCCGGGTGCTACCCGCGCCACTGCCGAGGAATTCGAGTTCCGCGAGGGCAATCGCCCTCCAGCGCTGATCGAGCGTAGCCTGATCATCACCGGTGACCAGGTCACCGACGCCAAAGCAGGTTTTGGCGAGCACGGCACGCCTGAAGTGAACATCCGCCTGGATGGTCACGGCGGCGAACTGATGAGCCGCGCCACGCGCAGCAACGTTGGTCGCAGCATGGCGGTAATCTTTATCGAACAGCGTCCGGTCACCACTTACACCAAGCAAGTGGTCGACGGCGTCGAGAAAGACGTGCCGGTACAGACCTTCAAGGAAGAGAAGAAGATCATCAGCCTGGCGACCATCCAGTCGCCGCTGGGTGCTCAATTCCGCATCACTGGCCTGAACGGCCAGGGCGAGTCGTCCGAGCTGGCGCTGCTGCTGCGTGCCGGTGGCCTGGCTGCCCCGATGTACTTCGCTGAAGAACGTACCATTGGCCCAAGCCTGGGTGCTGACAACATCACCAAGGGTATCGACGCGGCCTTGTGGGGCATGCTGTTCGTTTCCCTGTTCATCATCGCCATCTACCGCTTCTTCGGCATCATTGCCACCGTGGCCCTGGCGGGCAACATGGTGATGCTGCTGGCCCTGATGTCGCTGCTGGGCGCTACCCTGACCTTGCCAGGTATCGCCGGTATCGTACTGACCATGGGTATGGCGGTAGACGCCAACGTACTGATCTTCTCGCGGATCCGTGAAGAGATTGCGGCGGGCATGACCGTACAGCGTGCAATCAACGAAGGCTTCGGCCGGGCATTTACCGCGATTCTCGACTCCAACTTGACCACCTTGCTGGTCGGCGGGATTCTCTTTGCCATGGGCACCGGCCCGGTCAAAGGTTTTGCGGTGACCATGTCCCTCGGTATCTTTACCTCGATGTTCACGGCCATCATGGTGACCCGCGCAATGGTCAACCTGATCTTTGGCGGGCGTGACTTCAAGAAGTTGTGGATTTAAGGGGCTGCCATGTTACGTACAATCAACTTCATGGGCGTTCGCAACGTTGCGTTCGGCGTCACCGTGCTCCTTACCGTTCTGGCGTTGTTCAGCTGGTTCCATAAGGGCCTGAACTACGGTCTGGACTTCACCGGCGGTACGCTCATCGAGCTGACCTACGAGAAGCCGGCCGACGTTACCCTGGTGCGCAGCGAGCTGGTCAAGGCCGGCTATCACGAAGCCATCGTGCAGAGCTTTGGTGCAACCACCGACCTGCTGGTGCGTATGCCGGGCGAAGACCCGCAACTGGGTCACCAGGTGGCCGAGGCCTTGCAGAAGGTCGGCGGCGACAATCCGGCGTCGGTCAAGCGCGTCGAGTTCGTCGGCCCACAAGTGGGTGAAGAACTGCGCGACCAGGGCGGCCTTGGCATGCTGATGGCGCTGGTCGGCATCATGATCTACCTGGCTTTCCGCTTTCAGTGGAAGTTCGGTGTCGGCGCCATTGTGTCGCTGATCCACGACGTGATCGTGACCGTGGGCATCCTGGCGTACTTCCAGGTGACCTTCGACCTAACCGTACTGGCGGCTGTGCTGGCGATCATTGGTTACTCCCTCAACGACACCATCGTGGTATTCGACCGGGTCCGTGAGAACTTTCGCGTACTGCGCAAGGCGTCGTTGATCGAGAACATCAACGTCTCCACCACTCAGACCCTGTTGCGGACCATGGCGACGTCGATCTCCACCTTGCTGGCGATTGCCGCGCTGATGATCTTTGGTGGTGACAACCTGTGGGGCTTCTCCCTGGCGCTGTTTATCGGCGTTCTGGCGGGTACCTACTCGTCGATCTACATTGCCAACGTGGTGCTGATCTGGCTGAACCTCAACAGCGAAGACCTGATCCCTCCTGCTGCAACCGGCAAGGAGGTCGATGACCGCCCTTGATGGGTGCTTGTTGATCTGCTGTTACAAAGAAGGCACGAGTATTGAACTCGTGCCTTTTTTTTTGCTCCAAGGCTGGGTATAGCGCGGACGTTTCGGTCCGTTTGTGATGGTCAGGAGGTTCACGTGAACAAGTCGTTGCTGGTTGGTGCGGTATTGGGTGCTGTCGGTGTGACTGCCGGGGGTGCTGTTGCCACCTACAGCCTGGTAAAAAGCGGCCCTGAGTATGCGCAAGTGCTGGCGGTGCAGCCGGTCAAGACCCAGATCAAAACCCCGCGCGAGGTCTGCAAGGACGTCGCCGTGACCCGGCAGAAGCCGGTAGAAGATCAACATCAGATCATCGGCACCGTGGTCGGTGCGCTGGCAGGTGGCCTGTTGGGCAACCAGGTCGGTGGCGGTAATGGCAAGAAGCTGGCCACCGTGGCCGGTGCAGTAGGTGGTGGTTATGCCGGTAACAAGGTTCAGGAAGGTATGCAGAACCGCGATACCTACACCACCACACAAACCCGTTGTAACACCGTTAACGACATCAGCGACAAGGTGGTCGGTTATGACGTGCGTTACACCCTGGATGGAAAAGAGGGCTCGGTGCGCATGGAGCGTGACCCGGGCAACCAGATTCCGGTCGACAAAGAAGGTCGCTTGATTCTCGGCCAGAACCAGCAGTAATTGACACCACAATACCTGTAGGAGCCGGCTTGCCGGCGATAGCGGTAGGTCAGTATTAAGAGCGCTGACAGATAGATCGCCATCGCCGGCAAGCCGGCTCCTACAGTGAATTGTGTGTTGCTCAGTAGTTTTTGGGTTTTCCTAAAGCCCAGGCATAAAAAAAGCACCCCGAAGGGTGCTTTTTTGTGCCCGCTCGCTTAGCGCTTCAGCGAGGCCGGTAGGTGCGGCTGGATCGCCGTCAGTACTGCCTTGAAGCATTTGGTGTTGCCGGCAACCACGTGGCCTTTCTCAAGGAAGTCGTGACCACCGGTGAAGTCGCTCACCAGGCCGCCCGCTTCCTGGATCAGCAGGGCGCCTGCCGCCATGTCCCACTCGGACAGGCCCGACTCCCAGAATGCATCGAAGCGACCAGCGGCCACATACGCCAGGTCCAGGCTTGCAGCGCCAGCGCGACGGATGCCAGCGGTCTGGCCAACCAGGGCGCGGAACATGCCCAGGTAGTTTTCCAGGTTGTCCATCTGGTCATCACGGAATGGGAAGCCGGTGCCCAGCAGGGCGCCGTCCAGGCTGGTACGACCGCTGACGCGCAGGCGACGACCATTCAGTTGGGCGCCACGGCCACGGCTGGCGGTGAATTCTTCCTGGCGAACTGGGTCCAGAACCACGGCGTGTTCCAGGCGGCCACGGTATTTGCACGCGATGCTCACGGCAAAGTGCGGGATGCCGCGCAGGAAGTTGGTGGTGCCATCCAGTGGGTCGATGATCCACAGGTAGTCTTCGCCTTCACCGCTGCCTTTGTGCAGGCCGGTTTCTTCGCCGAGGATCCCGTGGGTAGGGTAGGCCTTGCGCAGGGCGTCGATGATTTTCTGTTCGGCGGCGCGATCCACCTCGGATACGTAATCCTTGGCGTCTTTTTCGTCGACCTTGATGGTATCCAGGCGCTCGATGGAGCGGAAGATCAATTCACTGGCGCTGCGGGCGGCGCGCAGCGCGATATTCAGCATGGGCTGCATGGATGTGTCACCTAAGGTTGTTAAAGAAAGCCGAGCATTCTAGCAGAAACTTTCTTCAGGTGAAGGACGACGTTAGCTTTCATGGCATAACCTTAGGCTGTTCTGTAAGATTTGCTCCCCTTTCCCGTGTCCGAGAGCGCCTCCCTTGCTGCAAAACATTCGTGTCGTCTTGGTCAATACCAGTCATCCCGGCAACATCGGCGGGGTGGCGCGAGCCATGAAAAACATGGGGTTGACGCGCCTGGTGCTGGTCGACCCGCGCGTGTTCCCGCACCACGAGGCTGATGCCCGTGCATCGGGTGCCAATGATCTGCTTGAAAAAGCCCAGGTCGTCGCCACCTTGGAAGATGCCTTGGTCGGCTGCAATTTGGTGCTAGGCACCAGTGCTCGCGACCGTCGCATCCCCTGGCCGCTGCTGGATCCGCGTGAATGCGGGACCAAAGTGGTCGAGGAGGCCGCAGGCGGCGCTGAAATCGCCTTGGTCTTTGGTCGTGAGGACTCCGGCCTGACCAATGAAGAGCTGCAGCGATGTCATTACCACGTGCATATCCCATCGGACCCAGGGTTCAGCTCGCTGAACCTTGGGGCGGCGGTGCAGGTGTTGACCTACGAAGTGCGCATGGCCTGGTTGGCCGCGGCTGGCCAGCCGAGCAAGGTAGAGAAGGAAGAGGTTGCGTCTACCAAGAGTGGTGAGTTGGCCACCATGGACGAGCTGGAGCGGTTCTATGAGCACCTGGAGCAAACCCTGGTGGCCATCGAGTTTCTCGATCCGGAAAAACCACGGCACTTGATGGCACGCCTGCGTCGCCTTTACGGACGCAGCTCGGTCAGCCGGGCAGAAATGAATATATTGCGTGGCATCCTCACGGAAACCCAGAAAGCGGCCCGTGGCGAGCTGCTTAAGCGGAAGGATTAAAAATGTTCGAGCGTTTGCGAGAAGATATCCAGAGTGTTTTCCACCGTGACCCTGCGGCGCGCAACGCCTTTGAAGTGCTGACCTGCTATCCGGGCATGCACGCGATCTGGATTCACCGGTTGTCCGGTGCCCTGTGGGGCATGGGCTGGAAATGGATGGCGCGGCTGGTCTCGAACTTCGGACGCTGGCTGACCGGGATCGAGATTCACCCGGGTGCCAAGGTGGGTCGCCGCTTCTTTATCGATCACGGTATGGGCATCGTGATTGGCGAAACCGCCGAGATCGGCGATGACGTGACCCTTTATCAGGGCGTGACCCTGGGCGGCACCAGCTGGAACAAAGGCAAGCGCCACCCGACGCTGGGTGATGGCGTGGTGGTGGGGGCGGGCGCCAAGGTGCTCGGCCCGTTTACTGTCGGTGCGGGTGCCAAGGTCGGCTCCAATGCGGTGGTGACCAAGGCGGTTCCGCCCGGCGCTACCGTTGTCGGTATCCCGGGTCGAATTATCGTCAAGCCCGAAGCAGGTGATGAGCAGGAAGCCAAGCGCAAGGCCATGGCCGAGAAAATCGGCTTCGATGCCTATGGCGTCAGCGAAGACATGCCTGACCCGGTGGCCCGGGCCATCGGCCAGTTGCTCGATCATTTGCAGGCCGTGGATGGCAAGCTGGACGGCATGTGCGGTGCGTTGAAGGATCTCGGCAGTCCTTACTGTGCGAAAGATCTGCCTGAGCTGCGTGAAGAAGATTTCGCCGAGATCAAGGCCGAAACCAATCAGCAAGCCAGCTGAAATACTCCCTGGTAGGAGTCCGGCTTGCCGGCGATGGCATCTTCAGGGTCGCAATCGCCGCGGTGCGACGATTCGACAAGCCGGGCTCCTACAAGGCGTACGCTTTATCGGCCACATGATGTTGAATGTGCCATTACCCCTCGCACCCTGCTATGATTCGCGCGCCCTTTTTACGGGTAATCCTGACTAAAGTACTAGGTCTTATAGTTGACTTAAATACTCGGGAATCGCATACTTGCTCCCATTCTGAAACACCTTGGTACTTGTCCATGAGACTGACTACAAAAGGCCGATACGCGGTGACCGCCATGCTTGACCTGGCCTTGCACGCGCAAACTGGGCCGGTGTCCCTGGCCGATATCTCCGAGCGCCAAGGCATTTCCCTGTCCTACCTCGAGCAACTGTTCGCCAAATTGCGCCGTAGCAATCTGGTTTCCAGTGTGCGTGGGCCGGGTGGCGGCTATCAGTTGTCCCGCGACATGCAGGGCATCCAGGTAGCGCAGGTGATCGATGCGGTCAACGAATCCGTCGATGCCACCAAATGCCAGGGTTTGGGTGATTGCCACGCCGGCGACACCTGCCTGACGCACCACCTGTGGTGTGACTTGAGCCTGCAGATCCATGAGTTTTTGAGTGGTATCAGCTTGGCTGATCTTGTGACTCGCCGTGAGGTGCAAGAAGTAGCCCAGCGTCAGGACCAGCGCCGTTGCAACACCAAGGCGCCGCGTCTGGACAAGATTGAAGCGTCCGCCGTCGAGTGACAGCCGAAGAGCTAACGGCACGCCAGCCAGCCTGATTTAGGAGAAAGTCCATGAAATTGCCGATTTACCTTGATTACTCTGCGACCACCCCGGTTGATCCGCGTGTCGCGCAAAAGATGAGCGAATGCCTGCTGGTTGACGGAAACTTCGGCAACCCAGCCTCCCGTTCCCACGTATTCGGCTGGAAAGCCGAGGAAGCGGTCGAGAACGCTCGTCGCCAAGTCGCCGACCTGGTTAATGCCGATCCACGCGAAATCGTCTGGACTTCCGGTGCTACCGAGTCCGACAACCTGGCAATCAAGGGCGCGGCGCATTTCTACGCGACCAAAGGCAAGCACCTGATCACCACCAAGATTGAGCACAAGGCTGTCCTCGACACCATGCGCCAACTGGAGCGTGAAGGTTTCGAGGTCACCTACCTCGAGCCAACCACCGACGGTATCGTCACCCCGGCCATGATCGAAGCGGCCCTGCGTGAAGACACCATCCTGGTTTCCGTGATCCATGTGAACAACGAAATCGGCACCATCAACGACATCGCGGCCATTGGCGAGCTGACCCGCTCCAAGGGCGTGCTGCTGCACGTCGACGCTGCCCAGTCCACCGGCAAGGTCGACATTGATCTGTCGAAGCTGAAAGTCGACCTGATGTCGTTCTCTGCCCACAAGACCTACGGCCCTAAAGGCATCGGCGCGCTGTACGTGAGCCGCAAGCCACGTGTGCGCATCGAAGCCACCATGCACGGCGGCGGTCACGAGCGCGGCATGCGTTCGGGCACCCTGGCGACCCACCAGATCGTCGGCATGGGCGAAGCCTTCCGCGTAGCCAAGGAAGACATGGCTGCCGAAAACATCCGCATCAAAGCCCTGAGCGACCGCTTCTACAAGCAGGTCGAAGGCCTTGAAGAGCTGTACATCAACGGCAGCATGACCGCCCGTGTACCGCACAACCTGAATTTGAGCTTCAACTACGTCGAAGGCGAGTCGCTGATCATGGCGCTCAAGGACCTGGCGGTTTCGTCCGGTTCGGCCTGCACCTCGGCATCCCTTGAGCCTTCGTACGTACTGCGCGCCCTAGGCCGCAACGACGAACTGGCACACAGCTCGATCCGCTTTACGTTCGGCCGTTTCACCACCGAAGAGCAAGTCGACTACGCCGCGCAGAAAGTCTGCGAAGCCGTCAACAAGCTGCGCGTTCTGTCGCCGCTGTGGGACATGTACAAAGACGGTGTCGATATTTCCAAGATCGAGTGGGCGGCACACTAACTATAGAAGCCGCCACCCCAGCTCTGTAGGAACGTGGCGGAAAACGCAGGCGTTTCTACAGGGTTCCAGAGCGGCCCTGATGAGTGAGGATTCAGTACCATGGCTTATAGCGAAAAGGTCATCGACCACTACGAAAACCCGCGTAACGTCGGCAAGATGGACGCGGAAGACCCAGATGTCGGCACCGGCATGGTCGGCGCCCCGGCGTGCGGCGACGTGATGCGCCTGCAGATCAAGGTCAACGACGCGGGCGTTATCGAAGACGCCAAGTTCAAGACCTACGGCTGCGGTTCGGCCATCGCCTCCAGCTCCCTGGCGACCGAATGGATGAAAGGCAAGACCCTGGATGAGGCTGTCACTATCAGCAACACCCAGCTGGCCGAAGAACTGGCCCTGCCGCCAGTGAAAATCCACTGCTCGGTACTCGCAGAAGACGCCATCAAGGCAGCTGTTCGCGACTACAAGCAGAAGAAAGGCTTGATCTAAGCATTTGGCGACGAGTAAGGAGTCAACGATGGCTATCAGCATGACAGAAGCGGCTGCGCAGCACATTCGCCGCTCCCTGAATGGGCGCGGTAAAGGTGAGGGGATTCGTCTGGGTGTTCGCACCACGGGCTGTTCCGGCCTTGCCTACGTGCTGGAGTTTGTCGACGAGGTGGTTGCGGAAGACCAGGTGTTCGAAAGTCACGGCGAAAAAGTGATCATCGACCCTAAAAGCCTGACCTACCTGGACGGCACCGAACTCGATTTCGTCAAGGAAGGGTTGAACGAAGGCTTCAAGTTCAACAACCCCAACGTGCGCGGTGAATGTGGCTGCGGCGAAAGCTTCAACATCTGAGGCTATTCGTGGGTACTCCTTGTCATTTCGCTTTATTCGAGCTGCAGCCGAGCTTTCGCCTGGACCTCGAGCAGCTTGCCACGCGCTACCGAGAATTGGCGCGTGGCGTGCATCCAGACCGCTTCGCTGACGCTTCCGAGCGTGAGCAGCGCGTGGCGCTGGAGAAGTCGGCCAGCCTCAACGAAGCCTATCAGACGCTGAAAAACCCACCCAAGCGTGCGCGCTATCTGCTCGCAATGAACGGTGGGGAGTTGCCGCTTGAAGTCACGGTGCACGACCCGGACTTCCTGATGCAGCAGATGCAATGGCGCGAAGAGCTCGAAGACCTGCAGGACGAAGCCGACCTGGCGGGTGTCGCAGTCTTTAAGCGTCGTCTGAAAACGGCCCAGGATGAGCTCAACGAAAGCTTCGCAGCCTGTTGGGATGATGCAGCGCAACGCGAGCAGGCCGAGCGCCTGATGCGGCGCATGCAGTTCCTCGACAAGCTCACCTACGAAGTGCGCCAGCTAGAAGAGCGCCTCGACGATTAACCCAGTGTGCTGCCCGTGATGCACGCCTGATAGACAGATAAGACCTGATTACCATGGCCCTACTGCAAATCGCCGAACCCGGCCAAAGCCCTCAACCGCACCAGCGTCGCCTGGCGGTCGGGATTGACCTGGGCACCACCAATTCCCTGGTTGCTGCCTTGCGCAGCGGCCTGTCCGAGCCGTTGCCCGACGCTGATGGCCAGGTGATCCTGCCGTCTGCCGTGCGCTACCACGCCGATCGCACCGAAGTCGGTGAGTCGGCCAAGCTGGCAGCCTCTACCGACCCGTTGAACACCGTACTGTCGGTCAAGCGTTTGATGGGTCGTGGTCTGTCCGACGTCAAGCAATTGGGTGACCAGTTGCCGTACCGTTTTGTCGGTGGCGAATCCCATATGCCGTTCATCGACACCGTCCAGGGCCCGAAAAGTCCGGTGGAAGTGTCGGCCGATATCCTCAAGGTGCTGCGCCAGCGTGCGGAGAACACCTTGGGTGGCGAACTGGTCGGTGCGGTGATCACGGTGCCTGCTTACTTCGATGACGCTCAGCGCCAAGCCACCAAGGATGCGGCGAAACTCGCCGGCCTGAACGTGCTGCGCCTGCTCAATGAGCCGACTGCGGCGGCTGTGGCCTATGGCCTGGACCAGCACGCCGAAGGCCTGGTCGCTATCTATGACCTGGGCGGCGGCACCTTTGATATTTCGATCCTGCGCCTGACCGGCGGTGTCTTCGAAGTGCTGGCCACCGGTGGCGACAGCGCCCTGGGCGGCGATGACTTCGACCACGCCATTGCAGGCTGGATCATCAGCAGCGCCGGCTTGTCGGCTGACCTGGACCCGGGCGCACAGCGTAACCTGCTGCAAACCGCCTGCGCCGCCAAGGAAGCGCTGACGGATGCTGCTTCTGTTGAGGTTTCCTACGGCAATTGGTCGGCTCAGCTGACCCGTGAAGCCTTCGATTCGCTCATCGAGCCGATGGTGGCTCGAAGCCTGAAAGCCTGTCGCCGTGCCGTACGTGACTCCGGTATCGAGCTGGAAGACGTCGGTGCCGTGGTCATGGTCGGTGGTTCCACACGCGTGCCGCGCGTTCGCGAGGCGGTGGCTGAAGCCTTTGGCCGTCAGCCGTTGACTGAAATCGACCCGGATCAAGTGGTGGCCATTGGTGCTGCGATCCAGGCCGATACCTTGGCCGGCAACAAGCGCGATGGTGGCGAACTGCTTCTGCTCGACGTGATTCCGTTGTCCCTGGGGCTGGAAACCATGGGCGGCCTGATGGAGAAGGTGATTCCACGCAACACCACCATCCCTGTCGCCCGTGCCCAGGACTTCACCACCTACAAAGATGGCCAGACGGCCATGATGATCCATGTGCTGCAAGGCGAGCGCGAGCTGATCAGCGACTGTCGCTCCCTGGCGCGCTTTGAATTGCGCGGTATCCCGGCCATGGTCGCGGGCGCAGCAAAGATTCGCGTGACCTTCCAGGTCGACGCTGACGGCCTGTTGAATGTGGCGGCGCGCGAGCTGGGTTCGGGCGTTGAAGCCAGCATCCAGGTCAAGCCGTCCTACGGCCTCACCGACGGTGAAATCGCCAAGATGCTCAAGGACTCCTTCCAATACGCCGGTGACGACAAGGTCGCCCGCGTATTGCGTGAGCAGCAAGTGGACGCTCAGCGCCTGCTTGAAGCGGTGCAGGGCGCCCTTGATGTTGATGGTGAGCGCCTGCTGGATGCCGAAGAACGCATGGTCATCGACCTGCAGATGCAGGAACTGGCCGAACTGATGAAAGGCTCCGATGGTTACGCCATCGAGCAACAGACCAAGCGCCTGTCGCAAGTGACCGATGCCTTTGCCGCCCGTCGTATGGACCAGACGGTAAAAGCCGCCCTGGCGGGACGCAACCTGAATGAAATCGAGGAATAATTAATGCCGCAGGTCATTTTTCTGCCACACGCCGAGCATTGCCCGGACGGTATGGTCGTGGAGGCTGAGACCGGCAAGTCCATCCTCGAAGTTGCCCATGACAACCACATCGAGATCGAGAGTGCCTGCGGCGGTGTCTGCGCCTGCACCACCTGTCACTGCATCATTCGTGAGGGTTTCAATACCCTGGAAGAAGCTGACGAGCTGGAAGAGGACTTTCTTGATCGCGCATGGGGCCTGGAAGCTCATTCGCGCCTAAGCTGTCAGGCAAAGGTCGGGACTGAAGATATCACTGTCGAAATTCCGAAGTATTCGCTCAACCATGCCGCCGAAGCGCCGCACTGATTGGTAGAACTGTCATGAGTTATGGTTGGAATGATGTACAGCGTATTGCTGAAGAACTCGCTGAAGCCAAGCCGGACGTGAGTCCGCTGACGGTCAACTTCGTTGATCTGCAGCACTGGATCATGGAGCTGCCTGATTTTGACAATACTTCTGGCCGCTGTGGCGAGAAGGTCTTGGAAGCGGTCCAGGCACTCTGGATCGAAGAAATCGACTGATCATCCCGGCAGGTTAGGCAATACCCAATAACCCGCGTATAATTCGCGGGTTTAATTTTTCGTAAATTACCGTTTCTGGAGTTACACCATGGCTGTTCAACGTACTTTCTCCATCATCAAGCCTGACGCTGTTGCAAAAAACGTCATCGGCGAGATCACCACTCGTTTCGAAAAAGCCGGCCTGAAGGTTGTAGCTTCGAAACTCAAGCAACTGTCCAAAGCTGAAGCTGAAGGCTTCTACGCTGAGCACAGCGCTCGTGGTTTCTTCGGCGACCTGGTTGCCTTCATGATCTCCGGTCCTGTTGTTGTTCAGGTTCTGGAAGGCGAAAACGCTATCGCTCTGAACCGTGAGCTGATGGGCGCTACCAACCCTAAAGAAGCAGCTGCTGGCACCATCCGTGCTGACTTCGCTGAGTCCATCGACGCCAACGCTGTTCACGGTTCGGACTCCGAAGCCGCTGCTGCTCGCGAAATCGCTTACTTTTTCGCTGCTACTGAAGTAACCGCTCGCTAAGCATCGGCTTAAAGAGTGAGGGTGAATCCATGACTACATCGACTGTTAAAACCAACCTGCTGGGTCTGACTCAGCCGGAAATGGAGAAATTCTTCGACTCAATCGGGGAGAAGCGTTTCCGTGCCGGTCAGGTAATGAAGTGGATTCACCACTTTGGCGTCGACGATTTCGACGCCATGACGAACGTCAGCAAGGCCCTGCGCGACAAGCTCAAGGCCATTGCTGAGGTCCGTGGTCCCGAAGTGGTCAGCGAAGACATCTCCAGCGACGGCACCCGTAAGTGGGTGGTGCGCGTGGCGTCCGGCAGCTGCGTCGAGACCGTGTACATTCCCCAGGGCAAGCGCGGCACCTTGTGCGTTTCGTCCCAGGCAGGCTGTGCCCTGGACTGCAGTTTCTGCTCCACCGGCAAGCAAGGCTTCAACAGCAACCTCACTGCCGCCGAAGTGATCGGCCAGGTGTGGATTGCCAACAAATCCTTTGGCAGCGTCCCGGCGACCGTCGACCGTGCCATCACCAACGTGGTGATGATGGGCATGGGTGAGCCGCTGCTGAACTTCGACAACGTCATTTCGGCCATGCACCTGATGATGGACGACCTGGGGTACGGCATCTCCAAGCGCCGTGTAACCCTGTCGACCTCCGGCGTGGTCCCGATGATCGATGAGCTGGCCAAGCACATCGACGTCTCCCTGGCGCTGTCGCTGCACGCACCCAATGACGCATTGCGTAACCAATTGGTGCCGATCAACAAGAAGTATCCGCTTAAGATGCTGCTCGAATCTTGCCAGCGCTACATGGCAACCCTCGGCGAAAAGCGTGTGTTGACCATTGAGTACACACTGCTCAAGGACATCAACGACAAGGTCGAGCACGCGGTCGAGATGATCGAGTTGCTCAAGGACACGCCGTGCAAGATCAACCTGATTCCGTTTAACCCGTTTCCCCATTCTGGCTACGAGCGGCCGAGCAACAACGCCATCCGCCGTTTCCAGGATCAACTGCACCAGGCTGGCTACAACGTCACCGTCCGCACCACCCGTGGTGAAGACATCGACGCCGCCTGTGGCCAATTGGTAGGGCAGGTGATGGACCGCACCCGCCGCAGCGAACGTTATATCGCCGGACGCGAACAGAACGCCGCCGACGATTTACCGCTGATTGCTGTGAATCGAATCTGAGAGAGGATCTCTATGCCCTTGCGCCTTGCGCTGCTTTTGCTTGTTACCGGCCTGTCGGCTGGTTGTGTTTCATCGGGCCATGACCGCCCTTTGCAAACCGGTAAAGGCCGTGACGAGGCGCGAGTTGCCTATGTGCAACTGGGTTTGGGTTACCTGCAGCAAGGCATGAGCGAGCAGGCCAAGGTGCCGTTGAAGAAGGCCCTTGAGCTGGACAGCGACGATGCCGACGCCAATGCGGCGCTGGCCTTGGTGTTCCAGGCCCAGGCCGAGCCTGAATTGGCCGATCAGTATTTCCAGAAGGCCCTGGCCTCCCGTCCCGCCGATGCGCGGCTGCTGAACAACTACGGCAGCTTTTTATTCGCGCAGAAACGTTATGACCAGGCCTCCCAGTATTTCCAACAAGCCAGCGCCGACGCTCTCTACCCAGAGCGGTCGCGGGTATTCGAGAACCTTGGGATAACCTCGATGCGCCTCGGCCAGCGCGACAGCGCCCGCCAGCAGCTGGAAAAAGCCCTGCATTTGAACAGTCGCCAGCCACGCGCATTGCTCGAAATGGCTGAGATGTCTTACGAAGACAGGCATTATGTGCCGGCACGTGACTATTACGAGCGTTTTAGCCTGCTCAGCGGGCAAAATGCACGTAGTCTATTGCTCGGTGTGCGCCTGGCGACGGTTCATGAAGAACGCGACACGGCCGCACGTTTTGGCCAGCAACTCGAACGACTCTATCCCGGTACGCCGGAATATCAGCAATACCTGTCGGAGCAATGATGAAAGCGGCGCACCCGGAAGTTGTAGCAGCTAATCGCGTAAACCCAGGCGAGACCTTGCGTCAGGCCCGCGAAAGCAATGGTTGGTCGCTGGCAGAAGTGGCCCTCAAGCTCAATTTGACCAGCACATCCCTGGCCAACCTGGAAGCCGGCGCGTTCGACAAGCTGCCAGGGCATACCTTTGCCCGCGGCTATATCCGCGCTTATGCCAAGCTGTTGGGCATTGACCAGACTGTTCTTGTCCAGGAATTCGACCAGTTCACCGGCACCGACTCCCAGGGCAGCAATGTGCATGGCCTGGGCCGTATCGAAGAGCCTGTGCGGGTTTCCCACACCATTTTGCGAATCGTCAGCCTGTTGCTGCTGATCGCCGTGATCGGCGGCGGTTTCGTCTGGTGGCAAGACCAGACGTCCCAGCGCAACAAGGACCTGACCAGCAACGCCATGGAGCACGTCGAAGTCGAAAGCGCCGACGGCACCACCCAGATTCACCCGCTGGACGAGCCGGAAGACCAGGCCGTGGCCGAGAGCCAAGCCGCGCCTGAAGCACCTGCTGCCACCGAGCAGCCAGCGCCTGAAACCGCCCCTGCCGCTACCGCTGCCGTGCCCGCTCCAGCAACACCGGCTGCACCGGCCCATACCCCGGCGGCTCCCGTTGCCCAGGCCCACACGCCTGCCGCGCCGGTTCAAGCGCCAGCGACCCCTGCGCCAGCCACCCCGGCTGCACCAGCGATTTCGCCACCCACCACCCCAGCATTGATTGCGGGCGACGGGCGTATCCAGATTACCTTCATCGCGGACTGCTGGACGCAAGTCACCGATGGCAATGGCAAAGTGCTGTTTAGCGGACTGAAGCGTAAGGGAGATACGCTCGACCAGGGCGGCAAGCCTCCTTTGACGCTGCGTCTGGGCTTTGCCCGTGGCGCGCAAGTGGCCTACAACGGCCAGCCTGTGGACGTAGCGCCGTTCACCAGTGGCGAGACCGCTCGCCTGAAGTTGGGACAATAGTCATGCACGGCGAATCTCCAATCAAACGTCGCGTATCGCGCAAGATCTGGGTCGGCTCGGTGCCGGTGGGTGGCGACGCCCCCATCGCGGTACAGAGCATGACCAACAGCGACACCAATGATGTGGCTGCCACCGTTGCCCAGATCAACCGTCTGGAAGCGGCCGGCGTGGACATCGTGCGGGTATCCGTGCCGGACATGGACGCTGCAGAAGCCTTTGGTCGCATCAAGCAACTGGTCAAGGTGCCACTGGTTGCCGACATCCACTTCGACTACAAGATCGCGTTGCGTGTAGCCGAACTGGGCGTTGATTGCCTGCGGATCAACCCGGGCAACATCGGCCGTGAAGACCGCGTGCGTGCGGTGGTGGATGCCGCCCGTGATCGCGGTATTCCAATCCGAATCGGCGTGAACGCCGGCTCCCTGGAAAAAGACCTGCAAAAAAAATACGGCGAGCCGACGCCGGCTGCGCTGGTTGAATCGGCGTTGCGCCACGTTGAGCACCTTGAACGCCTGAATTTCCAGGACTTCAAGGTCAGCGTAAAGGCCTCCGACGTGTTCATGGCGGTGGAAGCCTACCGCCTGCTGGCCAAGGAAATCGTGCAGCCCCTGCACCTGGGTATCACTGAAGCGGGCGGTTTGCGCTCAGGCACAGTGAAATCTGCGGTGGGTCTCGGTATGCTGCTCGCCGAAGGGATTGGCGATACCATCCGCATCTCCCTGGCGGCAGACCCTGTAGAGGAAGTGAAAGTCGGTTACGACATTCTCAAATCCCTGCATTTGCGTTCCCGTGGCATCAACTTCATTGCCTGCCCGAGCTGCTCGCGGCAGAACTTCGACGTGGTGAAAACCATGAACGAACTGGAAGGGCGCCTCGAAGACCTGCTGGTGCCGCTGGATGTTGCGGTCATCGGGTGCGTGGTCAACGGCCCGGGTGAAGCCAAAGAGGCACACATCGGGTTGACCGGCGGTACACCGAACCTGATCTACATCGACGGCAAGCCGTCGCAGAAGTTGACGAATGACAATCTGGTGGATGAGCTCGAAAGACTGATCCGCGAGAAAGCGGCCGAGAAGGTCGCGGCTGACGCAGCGCTGATCGCGCGCGGCTGATTGAACGAATTTAAGGATTTGATGTGAGCAAGTCTCTGCAAGCCATTCGTGGCATGAACGACATCCTGCCGGAGCAGACGCCGTTGTGGCGTTACTTCGAAAGCACCGTCGCGCGCCTGCTGGATAACTACGGTTACAAGCAGATCCGCATGCCGATCGTGGAATTCACCGAACTCTTCAAGCGCTCCATCGGTGAAGTGACCGACATCGTCGAAAAAGAGATGTATACCTTTGAAGACCGCAACGGCGACTCCCTGACCCTGCGTCCGGAAGGCACCGCGGCGTGCGTGCGTGCTGTGCTTGAGCATGGTCTTACCGGTGCTGGCCAGCCGCAGAAGTTGTGGTACATCGGCCCGATGTTCCGTCACGAACGTCCACAGAAAGGCCGTTATCGCCAGTTTCACCAGATCGGCCTGGAAGTGTTCAACATCGATGGCCCGGACATCGACGCCGAGCTGATCGTGCTGACCTGGCGCCTGTGGGGCCTGTTGGGCATCCGTGACGCGGTCAAGCTTGAACTCAACAGCCTGGGCACCAGTGAATCCCGTGGCCGCTATAAAGTGGCCTTGGTCGAGTACCTGTCGGCCCACCTGGACAAATTGGACGAAGACAGCCAGCGCCGTCTGAAAACCAACCCGTTGCGCGTGCTGGATACCAAGAACGCTGACACCCAGGCTGTGCTGGTCAATGCACCGAAAATGGCCGATTACCTGGACGACGAATCCCGTATCCACTTCGAGGGCCTCAAGGCTCGTTTGGACGCGGCTGGTATTCCGTTCGTGATCAACACCAAGCTGGTGCGTGGCCTCGATTACTACAGCAAGACCGTGTTCGAGTGGGTCACCGACAAACTCGGTGCCCAGGGCACCGTCTGTGCCGGTGGTCGTTACGACGGCCTGGTCGAGCAGATGGGCGGCAAGCCGACCACGGGCGTGGGCTTTGCCATGGGCATCGAGCGGCTGATCCTGCTGCTGGAAACCCTGGAGAAGGTCCCGGAAGAGATCTCCCGTCAGGTGGACGTGTACCTGTGCGCCTTTGGCGAGGCCGCCGAACTGGCAGCCCTGGCCTTGAGCGAAAAAGTGCGCGACCAACTGCCGAACCTGCGCCTGCAGGTCAATGCCGGCGCCGGCAGCTTCAAGAGCCAGTTCAAGAAGGCCGACAAGAGCGGCGCGTTGTATGCGCTGATCCTGGGCGATGACGAACTGGCCCAGCAAGTGATAGGTTTCAAACCCCTGCGTGGCCAGGGCGAGCAACAGAACATTGCCTTTGATGCGCTCGCCGCGCACTTGGCCACCTGCGTCGTGCAGGGTTGAAGCTGTCGAACAGCCGAATTTAGCGATTAAGGAGTATTGGGGTGTCGAGTACTGATGATGAGCAACTGGCCGAGCTGAAGGACTGGTGGCAGCGTAACGGCAAGCCCCTGGTAACTGGCGGCCTGCTGGCTTTAGTGGTGGTGTTCGGCTGGCAAGCCTGGCACAAGTATCAGGCCAACCAGTCCCAAGGCGCCTCGATCCTCTATCAGCAATTGCTGGAAACCACGCTGACGCCGGACGGCAAGCCTGACCCTGCGCAGGTGGCAGACCTGGCCGGCAAGCTGAAAAGCGAATTCGGTGGTAGCACCTACGCCCAATACGGCAGCCTGTTCGTCGCGAAGGTCGCGGTCGACACCGGCAAGCTGGATGACGCCGCAGCTGAGCTGAAAGCCATCGCCGACAAGCCGACCAACCCAACCCTGGGTGAAATCGCACGTCAGCGCCTGGCCCAGGTATTGGCAGCACAGAACAAGGCTGACGAAGCACTCAAACTGCTCGACGGCGATGCTGACAAGGCATTCGTAGCCACTCGTGAAGAGCTCAAGGGCGACCTGCTGGTCCAACTGGGTCGTAACGACGAAGCCAATGCTGCGTACAAAAAAGCCAAGGCGGCGCTGTCTGATGAAGCGGCGGTCGGTGGCTTACAAATCAAGCTGGACGACTTGGCCAAAGGGGATGCGTGACGTGATCCGTTGGAAACATGCAGCATTGCTGGCTCTGGCCGTTTTGGCCGCGGGTTGCAGCAGCAACAGCAAAAAAGAACTGCCTCCTGCCGAGCTGACCAGCTTCAAGGAAGAAGTGATCCTGCAAAAGCAGTGGAGCCGCTCGGTTGGTGATGGTCAGGGTGACCTCTACAACCTGCTGCAACCCGCGATCGATGGCGACAACATTGTCGCCACTGACTCCACGGGTGTGATCATCTCCATGGATCGCATGAACGGCGACGTGAAGTGGAAAAAAGACCTCGAACTGCCGGTTTCCGGTGGTGTGGGCGTCGGCTACGGCCTGGTGCTGGTGGGCACGCTCAAGGGTGATGTGATTGCCCTGGACTCCAGCAGCGGTGAAGAAAAGTGGCGCGCTCGCGTGACCAGCGAAGTACTGGCTGCACCGGCTACCAACGGCGATGTCGTTGTGGTGCAAACCCAGGATGACCGCGTGATTGGCCTGGATGCCGCTACCGGCAACCAGCGCTGGTTGTACGACAGCACCCCTGCGGTCCTGACGTTGCGCGGCACCAGTGGTCCGATTGTGACCAATAATCTGGCCGTTGCAGGCCTGTCGACCGGTAAAGTGGTCGCCCTGGACACCCAGAACGGCGTGCCGGCCTGGGAAACCCGTGTGGCCATTCCTCAAGGTCGTTCCGAACTGGACCGCGTAGTGGACATCGACGGCGGCCTGCTGCTGTCGGGTGAAACCATCTACGTCGCGACCTACCAGGGCCGCGTGGCTGCGCTGGACCTGCAGAGCGGCCGCATCAACTGGCAGCGTGATGCTTCCAGCTATGCTGGTGTCGCCCAAGGGTTTGGCAGCGTCTATGTGAGCCTGGCGTCGGGCACCGTTGAAAGTGTCGACGAGCGTTCCACCACTGCGTTGTGGAGCAACGACTCCCTGGCTCGCCGTCAACTGTCGGCACCGGAAGTCTTCTCCAGCTACGTCGCCGTGGGTGACTTCGAAGGCTACCTGCACCTGCTGAGCCAGGTGGACGGTCGCTTTGTCGGTCGCGAGCGTATCGACAGCGACGGCCTGCGTGCTCGTCCGCTGGTCGTGGGTAACATGCTTTATGTGTTTGGCAACAGCGGCAAGCTGGAAGCGCTGACCATCAAGTAAGAACTATGCTTGGGGTAACACCCAGGCGGCCCCGCTTCGGCGGGGCATGCGGCATCTGACGATGCTGCCCCGAGCACCAGCCGCTGCCTTGCAGCGGCTTTTGTATTTTCTGAAATAACGAAGTGGAGAGCCGCATGGTTCCCGTAATCGCCCTGGTGGGCCGACCTAACGTCGGCAAGTCCACCTTGTTCAACCGCCTGACCAGGACTCGTGACGCCATCGTTGGCGACTTGTCCGGTCTGACCCGTGATCGCCAATACGGTGAGGCAAAGTGGCAAGGGCGCTCCTACATTATTGTCGACACCGGTGGTATCTCCGGTGACGAGCATGGCATGGACGAAAAGATGGCCGAGCAGTCGCTGCTGGCCATTGAAGAAGCCGATGTCGTGTTGTTCCTGGTGGACGCCCGCGCGGGCTACACCGCTGCTGACCAGATGATTGGCGAGCACCTGCGCAAGCGCAACAAGCGTTCCTACGTGGTCGCCAACAAGATCGACAACATCGATCCTGAACTGGCCCGCGCCGAATTCAGCCCGATGGGCCTGGGTGATGCGATCCCGATCGCCGGTGCCCACGGTCGCGGCATTACCCAGATGCTAGAAATTGCCCTGAGCAGTTTCCCGAAGGATGATGTCGAGGAAGAAGAGGGCGAAGAAGAAATCGTTGCCGAAGGTGAGGAAGCCAAGCGCATTCCTGGCCCGAGCGAAAAAGACGGTATCAAGATCGCCATCATCGGCCGCCCCAACGTCGGCAAGTCCACGCTGGTCAACCGCATGCTCGGTGAAGACCGGGTTATCGTGTACGACCAACCTGGCACCACCCGCGATAGTATCTACATCCCGTTCGAACGTAACGACGAGAAGTACACGCTGATCGACACCGCCGGTGTGCGCAAGCGCGGCAAGATCCACGAGGAAGTTGAAAAGTTCTCCGTGGTGAAAACCCTGCAAGCGATCAAAGACGCCAACGTGGTGATCTTTGTGATGGACGCCCGCGAAGGCGTGGTGGATCACGACCTCAACCTGCTGGGCTTTGCCCTCGAAGCCGGTCGGGCGCTGGTGATTGCGATCAACAAGTGGGACGGCATGACGCCGAGCGAGCGTGATTTCGTCAAGATCGAGCTGCAGCGCCGGCTGTTCTTCGTCGAGTTCGCCGATATCCACTTTATCTCGGCCCTGCACGGTACCGGCGTGGGCAACCTCTACGCGTCCGTCCAGAACTCGTTCAAGTCAGCGGTCACCCGCTGGCCGACCAACCGTCTCACCCAGATCCTGGAAGACGCGGTGGGCGAGCACGCACCGCCGATGGTCAACAACCGCCGGATCAAACTGCGTTACGCCCACTTGGGTGGTGCCAACCCGCCGATTATCGTGATCCACGGTAACCAGATCGAGAAGGTGCCAAAGTCCTACGTGCGTTACCTGGAAAACACCTACCGTCGCGTCTTGAAGCTGGTCGGTACGCCGATCCGCATCGAGTTCAAAGGCGGTGACAACCCGTACGAAGGCAACAAAAACACGCTGACTGACCGCCAGGTGAACAAGAAGCGTCGTTTGATGACTCACCACAAGAAGGCCGACAAGAAGCGCCGCGACAAGCGCTGATTTCGACCTCGCAAAAAGGGCTCTTGATGAGCCCTTTTTTGTGCGCGAAGGTTTGTGCCTTGACCCGATGCGGCCGGCAGCTTAAAACTTGGGGTTCACCTGCAGGGGCCTTTCGATGATCACCAGCAAGCTGCCGAACGTCGGCACGACCATTTTCACCACCATGTCGCAATTGGCCGCCGAAACCGGCGCGCTCAACCTGTCCCAGGGCTTTCCTGACTTCAATGGCCCCCAAGGCTTGCTCGATGCAGTGGGCAAGCATATCGCCCTCGGCCACAACCAATATGCGCCCATGACCGGCCTGCCCGTATTGCGTCAGCAGGTGGCTGCCAAGATCGCCCGTAGCTATGGCGCCACGGTCAATGCCGACAGTGAAGTGACCATCACCCCGGGCGCCACCGAGGCGATCTTCTGCGCGATCCAGGCGGTGATTCGCAACGGTGATGAAGTCATCGTGTTTGACCCCAGCTACGACAGCTATGAGCCCTCGGTCGAGCTGGCCGGTGGCCGCTGCGTGCACGTGCAACTGAGCCTTGATGGCTTCGCGCTGGACTTTGAGAAGATCAAGGCGGCGCTGTCACCACGCACGCGCATGATCATCCTCAACTCGCCGCACAACCCCACCGGCGCGCTGATCAGCCGTGCCGAACTGGACCAATTGGCCGACTTGATCCGTGACCGCGATATTTACCTGGTCAGTGATGAAGTCTACGAACACCTGGTCTTTGATGGCATAGCCCACGTCAGCGTGCTGGCCCATGAAGAGCTGTACCAGCGGGCGTTCGTGGTCAGCTCGTTCGGCAAGACCTACCACGTCACCGGCTGGAAAACCGGCTATGTAGTCGCCCCACCAGCCCTCACGGCCGAGCTGCGCAAGGTGCACCAGTACGTCAACTTCTGCGGCGTGACTCCGCTGCAATATGCGTTGGCCGACTTCATGGCCGAACACCCGGAACACGTCGAGGAACTGCCGGCGTTCTACCAGGCCAAGCGTGACCTGTTCTGCGACTTGCTGGCGCCATCGCGGTTCAGCTTTACCCGGGTGACCGGCACCTATTTCCAATTGGTGGATTACTCACAGATTCGCCCAGACCTGGACGATGTCGCCATGTCCTTGTGGATGACCCGCGAGCACGGCGTGGCGACCATCCCGGTCTCGGTGTTCTACCAGAGCCCGCCCCAAGGCCAGCGCCTGGTGCGCCTGTGCTTTGCCAAACGCGAGGAGACGCTGCAGCAGGCAGCGGAAAAACTATGCGTGATCTGAATGCACTGCCCGACCTGAACATCGCCTTGATCCAGACCACCCTGGCCTGGCACGACCGCCAGGCCAACCTCGAGCATTTCGAGGGGCTGCTGGAGCAGGCCAGGGGCGCTGACCTGATCGTGTTGCCGGAGATGTTCACCACCGGCTTCTCCATGGCCTCGGCAACCCTGGCCGAGCCGGAGCGCGGCCCGACCCACCATTGGCTCCAGGCCCAGGCTGCCAAGTACAACGCGGTGATCACCGGCAGCGTGATTATCCAGGCCGCCGACGGCAGCCACCGCAACCGCCTGTTGTGGGCACGGCCGGATGGCGAAGTGCTGCATTACGACAAGCGTCACCTGTTCCGCATGGCAGGGGAGCACGACCACTACACGCCGGGCGAGCGCCAAGTGCAGTTCGAATTGAAAGGCTGGCGCATTCGCCCGCTGATTTGCTACGACCTGCGCTTCCCGGTGTGGAGCCGCGACGCTCACGACACCGACCTGCTGCTGTACACCGCCAACTGGCCCGGTGCCCGGCGCCAGCACTGGAACCGCCTGTTGCCGGCGCGCGCCATCGAGAACCTGTGCTACGTGGCGGCGGTGAACCGGGTGGGTACCGACGGCAAGGGCTTTGCCTACACCGGCGACAGCCAGGTGCTGGACTTCCAGGGCGAGACGTTGCTGAGTGCGGGGGAGGCGGATGGGGTGTTTCAGGTGAGCCTGAATGCGGCGGAGTTGGCGGCCTATCGCACTAAATTTCCGGCGAACCTGGATGCTGATAGCTTTCAGTTTGTCTGACGCACCGCAATCGCGGGCAAGCCCGCTCCCACATTTGGAATGCATTCCCCTGTGGGAGCGGGCTTGCCCGCGAAGAGGCCATCAGCATCACCCAAGACCCCAAACAAAAAAAGGCCCCTGGATTCACACCCAGGGGCCTTTCGCATTTCAGCCGTCAGCTTACGCCGCCTTGGCTTCCTGCTGGCTCAGCGAGCGATTCAAAGCGCTGAACAGCGCCTTGAAGCTGGCAGTCGTGATGTTTTCATCAATACCTACACCATGCACCGGGCGTTCGCCGTTCACACGCAGTTCGATGTACGCCGCGGCCTTGGCGTTGGTACCCGCACCGATGGCGTGTTCGTTGTAGTCCATGATCTCCACGCCAATCGGCAAGCCGGCCACCAGTGCTTCCAGGGCGCCGTTGCCTTTGCCTTTCCAGTGCAGGTTGGTTTCGCCCTGGCCTTTGCCGGAAACTTCCACCTCGACAAAGCTGTTGCCGTTCTCTTCCTGCAGGCGATGGCTGACCAGCGCGTACGGGGTGTTGGCTTGCAGGTATTCACGCTGCAGCAAGGCGTAGATTTGCGGCGCCGTCATTTCCAGGCCCACACGGTCGGTTTCAGCCTGTACCACCTGGCTGAATTCGATCTGCATGCGGCGCGGCAAGCTGATGTCGTATTCCTGCTCCAGCAGGTAGGCGATGCCGCCCTTGCCCGACTGGCTGTTCACGCGGATCACCGCTTCGTAGCTGCGGCCGATGTCGGCCGGGTCGATCGGCAAGTACGGCACTTCCCACAGCGCGTCGTCTTTCTGCTGAGCGAAGCCCTTGCGAATCGCGTCCTGGTGGGAGCCGGAGAAGGCGGTGTGGACCAGGTCGCCGACATACGGGTGGCGTGGGTGAACCTGGATCTGGTTGCACTCTTCGACGACTTTACGCACGCCGTCAATGTCGGAGAAGTCCAGCTGCGGGTCCAGGCCCTGGGTGTACATGTTCAGTGCCACGGTGACGAGGTCGACGTTACCGGTACGCTCGCCGTTGCCGAACAGGCAACCTTCGACGCGATCGGCGCCGGCCATCAGGCCCAGCTCGGTGGCGGCCACGCCAGTGCCACGGTCGTTGTGGGTGTGCAGGCTGATGATCACGCTGTCACGGCGGTTGATATGGCGACCAAACCACTCGATCTGGTCGGCATAGATGTTCGGCGTGGCGCATTCAACGGTGGCCGGCAGGTTGAGGATCACCTTGTGCTCAGGCGTCGGGTTCCATACCTCGATCACCGCGTCGCAGACTTCCTTGGCGAACTCCAGCTCGGTGGCGCTGAAGGTTTCCGGGGAGTATTCGAAGGTCCACTGGGTTTCTGGCTGTTGTGCTGCGTACTTGACGAACAGCTTGGCCGCGTTGACCGCAATGGCCTTGATACCGTCCTTGTCCTGGTTGAAGACGATGCGGCGGAAGGACGGTGAGGTAGCGTTGTACAAGTGCACGATGGCCTTCTTGGCACCGCGCAGGGATTCGAAAGTGCGTGCGATCAAGTCTTCACGGCCCTGGGTCAGCACCTGGATAGTGGTGTCCTCGGGGATGTGGTTGTCTTCGATCAGGGTGCGCACGAAGTCGAAGTCGGTTTGCGAAGCCGCCGGGAACGACGCTTCGATTTCCTTAACGCCCACGGCCACCAGGGTTTTCCAGAAGCGCAGCTTTTTCGCCGCATCCATCGGTTCGATCAGCGACTGGTTGCCATCACGCAGGTCGGAGCTGCACCAGATCGGCGCCTCGGTGATGGTTTTCGACGGCCAGGTGCGGTCTGGAATATCGATGGTCGGGAACGCGCGGTACTTCGAAGAAGGGTCTTTGAGCATGCTCATCGGGAAATCCTTTGTAGTAGGGGCCGAGAAAAGGCGGCCTGCCGAGTAACTATTGTTTGGGATAAAACGTAGGGCGAGGCAGATCGATTCAGCCTGGCAGTCGTGCGCTGACGAGGCACAGGCTGCGGTGCTGGCGGAGCTGAATGAGGGTGTGAGAGGTTTTCATAAGCCCAACCCTAACCGCCGAGGTGAAAGATGGCAAGCAGTCGAGAAAAATTGAGAGAAGTTCTGCTATCTGCGCCTTGCACGAGATTTTATTGCTGTTTTTTGCGAGGGGTTATGTTTTGTTTGCGCTGCATTTGTTAGCCGCGCAATAGGGGCGACAGGTCTGACGCCATCGCAGGCAAGCCAACTCCCACAGTCGGGGGGTGTTCCCTTTTGGGAGCCGGGCTTGCCCGCGATGAGGCCAGTAACCTCACCCTTCATATCAAGGCTGGAACGCGCCGATGAAGATCGCCGGGTCGACCCGTGCATCGTTAAGGCTGATGTTCCAATGCATATGCGGCCCGGTGGCGCGACCCGTTGAGCCGACCTTGCCCACCACTGTGCCGCGGGCCAGTTGATCGCCGACCTTCACGTCGATCTTGGACATGTGGCAAAACATGCTGATAAAGCCTTGGCCATGGTCGACAAACACGGTGTTGCCGTTGAAGAAGTAGTTGCCGGTCAGGATCACCTTGCCGGCTGCCGGGGTCTTGATCGGCGTGCCGGCGCCGACCGCGAAGTCCAGGCCCGAGTGCGGGTTGCGCTCTTCGCCGTTGAAGAACCGGCGCACGCCAAACTTGCTCGACAGCGGCCCGTTGACCGGTTTATCCAGCAGCAGGTTGCTCGGTGTGTTCGGGCTGAAGCTGCGGTAGGCCTTGAGCTGCACCGCCAATTCACCCTCGATGCGCTTGAGCTGCGCCGGGTCCGGGTTCACCTGGCTTTTGTTCTTCAGGGTGATGTGCTGTTCGGGATACTTCTTGAAACCCACCACAAACGGCAGGTTCTGCGTGCCGCTGATAACGCGCTGGGTGCCGGGCTTGACGGTCAGCGGGATACCGACGATCGCCAGCCAGTTGTTCTGTTCCTTGACCACCAGCACGGGCCGGTTCAGGTACGTGGCCTTGGGGGCGGTCGCCGCCGTGCCCAGGTCGACCACCGCCACGCCACCGGGCACCGGCTTGTTCAGCAGGCGGGTGATGTAGCTGTCGGCGTGGGCATTGAAGGTCAGGCAAGCGAGCATCAACAAACCGAGAAAACGTGGCATCGATCAATCCAGTAACGAAAGGGTGACGGGTGTCAGGTGGTTGTCTTCCACCCGCACCTGCAATTGGCCTTCACCCAGGCGTGCAGTGAGACGCTGGCCGGTGTGGGTCTGCGCGGCATTGCGGATGGCCTGGCCACGCTCGTCCAGCAAGATGCTGTAGCCACGGCCCAGGGTCGCCAAGGGGCTGACCACGTGCAGTGTCTGCACCTGGCTTTGCAGTTGCAGGCGGCGCGCCTTGAGGCCCTCGCGCATGGCGCGGGGCAGGCGTTCGGCGAGGCTGTTAAGGCGCTGGCGCAGCAGGGCCAACTGGCGGCCCGGGTGTTGGCCGGCGAGGCGGGTTTCCAGGCGGATCAACCGCTCGCGGCGGGTATTGAGGCTGCGCTCGAACGCACGGCGCAGGCGCATGTCCAGGTCATCCAGACGCTGGGCCTGTTGGCGCAGGCGTTCGCCAGGGTGACGCAGGCGACGGGCCATGCCCTCCAGGCGCAGGCGGTCGTGGTTCAGGCGATTGCGCATCAGCATCACCAGGCGGCGGTGCAGGTTTTCGACCTGGCGCACCAGATGGCTGGCATCGGGTGCGAGCAGTTCAGCTGCGGCGGAAGGCGTAGGGGCGCGCACGTCGGCGACGAAGTCGCTGATGGACACATCGGTCTCATGCCCGACGGCGCTGACGATTGGCGTGACGCAGGCGTCCACCGCACGGGCCACGGCTTCTTCGTTGAAACACCAGAGGTCTTCCAGCGAGCCGCCGCCACGGGCCAGGATCAGCGCATCAAAGCCCCGCGCATCCGCCAGTTTCAAGGCGCGCACAATCTGCGGGATCGCTTCGCGGCCTTGCACGGCGGTGGGGATCAGGGTCAGTTCAACGTTCGGTGCACGGCGGCGGAACACGCTGATGATGTCGCGGATGACCGCGCCGGTCGGCGAACTGATGATGCCGATGCGGCGAGGGTGCGCCGGCAGTGGCACCTTGCGCTCGGCGCTGAACAGGCCCTCGGCGCTGAGTTTTTCCTTCAGCGCATCGAACGCCAGGCGCAGCGCGCCATCACCGGCCGGCTCCACGGTATCGAGGATCAGTTGGTAATCGCCCCGGCCTTCGAACAGCGAGACCTTGCCCCGCACCTTCACCGCCAGGCCATCCTTCAACGCCTGGCGCACCCGCGCGGCGTTGTTGCGAAACAGTGCACAACGCACCTGCGCGCCGCTGTCCTTGAGGGTGAAATACACGTGGCCGGAGGCCGGGCGGGCGAGGTTGGAGATCTCGCCTTCGACCCAGATATTGGTGAATACGTCTTCCAGCAACACCCGCGCGCGGCCGTTGAGCTGGCTGACAGTCAGGACTTCGCGGTCCAGGCCCAGGCGGGCAAAAGGATCTTTAATCATGGGCGGCAGTTTATAGGCAATCGTGCAAGGTTTGACAGAACTGCTCTACCAGCGCACTGGGTGTCTGTGCGCATGCCAGGGCAACGGTGCTGAGGCACTCCGGGTCGGCCAGGGGCAAAAAGTGCACATTGGCCGGGGCGATGTCCTGCATGGATTTTGGTAACAAGGCAATTCCGAAGCCGGCCTGGATCAACTGCAGCTGCGTGGTCTTGCGCGACATGACCCGCGCCGCTTTGGGGAAAAATCCGGCGCGCATGCATAACTCGGCTGACAGGTAACTCAGGCCTCCGCGCTGGGGATGAGGGATCGAAATAAACGCCTCATCCTTGAGCTGCGCCAGTTCGACCGGTGTGTCGCTGTGCGCCAGCCGATGGTTGGGCGGCACTGCCAGCAGCAGTTGTTCGCTGTATAACGGCACGATCCGCACGCCTTCACGCTGGCGCAACACGGGCAGGCGCAACAGCCCGACTTCCAGGCGCCCGTCGGCGATTTCCTCCAGCTGCGCCTCGGAGGACAGTTTGACGATATCCATCGACACCCCCGGGCAGCGCTCCAGCCAGGTGCTGATGCCTTGCAACAACGGGCCGCTCATCGGCACTGTGCTGGAGTGGCTAAGGCGCAGCGTGCCCAGTTCGCCATTGCCCACTTGCGTTGCCATTTCACTGGCCTTGAGCAACTCGCTCAGCAGGTTGCGTGCGCGGGGGTAAAAGGCCTCGCCCGCCGCGGTCAGCCGGGGTTGGCGTGCCGTGCGTTCGAACAGCGGGGTTTGCAGTTGGGTTTCCAGCTCCTTGATCTGCCGGCTCAGGGCCGATTGCGCCACGAACAGGCGTTCGGCGGCGGCACTGAAGCTGCCGCTGTCGGCGATTTCAACGAAGTAGCGCAGTTGGCGGGTTGAGATCACACGTCATGCCTTTTCGAGATGGGTGGAGGGCTTTGAAGATATTAGTCGCAACACTCGCCGATGGCTAAAGTGATCGCCATCTCGAATAAGGAATCGCCCATGAGCCCGGTTGAGCTGATGAGTCAGTGGTCGTTTGGTGGTGTGGAGTGGCTGGTGATCGGCCTGGGCATCATCGTGGCGTATGTGGTGTTCGGCATTGCCGGCTTTGGCACGGCGCTGGTGGCGGGGCCGGTGCTGATCCTGTTCATGCCGTTGTCGAAGATCATCCCATTGCTGGTGCTGCTGGATTTTGTCGCGGCGTTCGGCAACCTGCTGCAATCACGGCGGGAGGTGAACAAGCCGGAATTGCTGCGCTTGCTGCCGTGCATGGCCATCGGTTGCACACTTGGCGTGGTGTTTTTGTTGAACCTGCATTCGGACCTGTTGCTGCTGTTGATGGGCCTGTTCATCAGTGCCTACGCACTCTATAGCCTGGCGGTGAAGACTCGGCCGACACAACTGGCGGCCGGGTGGTCGATCCCCATGGGGACGGTGGGCGGCTTGTTTGGCGCGTTGTTCGGCAGTGGCGGCTTTTTATATGCCATCTATTTGAACAGTCGCCTGCCCAAGGACGCGGCGCGCGCCACGCAAAGCGCGTTGATTAGTTGCAGCACGGTGGTGCGCCTGAGTCTGTTCCTGATCGCTGGGGTGTATGCGGATTTGCCGTTGTTGATGCTGGCGCTGTGCCTGCTGCCGGCGATGGCAGTGGGGTTGTGGTGTGGGCGCAGGCTGACGATGCGTATGTCGCGGGAGGCGTTTGTGCGGTTGGTGACGTGGTTGGTGTTGGCCAGCGGGGTTGCGTTGATAGGGCGGTACTTGAGTACTTGACCTGTGTGGGGTAGGGATTAAGCTGCCAGCCTTTAGGGCCCCTTCGCGGGCAAGCCCGCTCCCACATTGGAATGCGATCCCCTGTAGGAGCTGGCTTGCCAGCGATGGCGCCAGTGGCCACACCGCAGGACTCTCAGGTCTCATGAATTCCCAAAGCATCCTTGTCCCGAAAATCTCCACCTTGCCCGTCCACGAACCCCGCGCCCGGGCGATCGTGCGTTGGCTGGTGCGCAAGAACATCATCAAGGAAGAGCTGACCACCTGCGGCCGTACCGGCAACCGCATGGGCTACGCCCTGGCCGACGGCGCCCGCGCCGTGGTGCTGCACCCCCAGGCGCTGCCGTTCAACGAGCCGATCAATGGCCTGGAGATCATCTACAAGCGCTGCATCTACACCCCGGCCAAAGGCTTTCTCGAAGAAGCCGGCTGCCCGGAGTGCCGCAAGGAAGTCGGTGAAGCGCTGTTCGAAAGCCTGGAAGACTGGATGCCCGGCTACACCGACAACTTCACCTGCCCGTTGTGCGGGCATGAAGATGACATCAACGGCTTCCTGTTCCTGCAGGAATGCGGCTTCTCCAACCTGGGCTTCATCTTCAACAATTGGGCTGAAGCGGGCTTCAAGCAAAGTTTTATCGACGAATTTGCCGACTGGCTGGACCAGAAGATGAGCTGGGTCAAAGTCGAGCTCTAATCTTCTGCCACCCAACCCTGTAGGAGCCCGGCTTGCCGGCGATGGCGTCCTCTGGTTTGGCACTAGGCTCAAGGGCCTCATCGCCGGCAAGCCGGCTCCTACAAGGCGCTGTTTTTCTCCATCTATCAGTATTACCAAGTTTGTCAGAGTTTTACATTGAGCCGGGCAGGGTGCATGTATATAATGGCGCGCTTCCATTTTCCCGCTCGGGAGCCCCCGCGATGCTGCGTATCAGCCAAGAAGCTCTGACATTCGACGACATTCTCCTAGTGCCCGGTTATTCCGAGGTGCTTCCTAACGAAGTCAGTCTCAAGACCCGCCTAACCCGTGGCATCGAGCTGAATATTCCCCTTGTTTCTGCTGCCATGGACACCGTCACTGAAGCCCGTCTGGCCATCGCCATGGCTCAGGAAGGCGGCATCGGCATCATCCACAAGAACATGACCATCGAGCAGCAAGCTGCCGAAGTGCGCAAGGTCAAGCGTTACGAAGCCGGTGTGGTGAAAGATCCCATCACCATCGAGGCCGACGCCACCGTGCGTGACCTGTTCGACCTGACCCGCCTGCACAACATCTCTGGTGTTCCTGTGCTGCACGATGGCGACTTGGTTGGCATCGTCACTTCCCGTGACGTGCGTTTCGAAAACCGTCTTGAAGTGACCGTCCGTGAAGTGATGACGCCGAAAGAGCGCCTGGTCACTGTCAAGGAAGGCGCCGACAAGAACGATGTGCGCGAGCTGCTGCACAAGCACCGTATCGAACGCGTGCTGATCGTTGACGACAAATTCGCCCTCAAGGGCATGATGACCGTCAACGACATCGAAAAAGCCAAGGCTTACCCGCTGGCCAGCAAGGATGACCAAGGTCGTCTGCGCGTTGGCGCGGCGGTCGGCACCGGTAAAGACACTGGCGACCGCGTTTCGGCCCTGGTCGCTGCCGGCGTTGACGTGGTGGTGGTCGACACCGCCCACGGTCACTCCAAAGGCGTGATCGACCGCGTGCGTTGGGTCAAACAGAATTTCCCTGAAGTGCAAGTGATCGGCGGCAACATCGCCACCGGCGCTGCTGCCAAGGCCCTGGCCGAAGCGGGCGCGGATGCGGTCAAGGTCGGTATCGGCCCTGGCTCGATCTGCACCACGCGTATCGTCGCCGGTGTAGGCGTGCCGCAAATCAGCGCCATCGCCAACGTCGCCGCTGCCCTTGAAGGCACGGGCGTACCGTTGATCGCCGACGGCGGCATCCGTTTCTCCGGTGACCTGTCCAAGGCCATCGTCGCCGGTGCTTCCTGCGTGATGATGGGCTCGATGTTCGCCGGTACCGAAGAAGCGCCGGGCGAGATCGAACTGTTCCAGGGCCGTTCGTACAAGGCTTACCGTGGCATGGGTTCGCTGGGCGCCATGTCCCAGGCTCAAGGTTCTTCGGACCGTTACTTCCAGGACTCTTCGGCAGGCGCCGAGAAGCTCGTACCGGAAGGCATCGAAGGCCGTGTTCCTTACAAGGGCACCCTGAGCGCCATCATCCACCAGCTGATGGGCGGCCTGCGTTCCTCGATGGGCTACACCGGTAGCGCCAACATCGAAGAAATGCGCACCAAGCCAGAGTTCGTACGGATCACCGGCGCCGGCATGGCTGAATCCCATGTCCACGACGTGCAGATCACCAAGGAAGCGCCAAACTACCGCGTAGGTTGAGGCTTCCAGCAAAACGTTAAGTAACCGGGGCTGTTCTTTCAGCCCCGAGTTGTTTCTGATTCATTAGACGAGACTGACTTCATGGCCCTCGACATTCACGCCCACCGCATCCTGATCCTCGACTTCGGTTCCCAGTACACCCAGCTGATCGCCCGCCGCGTGCGTGAAATCGGCGTGTACTGCGAACTGCATCCGTTCGACATGGACGACGAAGCGATCCGCGAATTCGCACCCAAAGGCGTCATCCTCGCCGGTGGCCCAGAGTCCGTGCACGAAGCCAACAGCCCGCGTTGCCCGCAAGCCGTGTTCGACCTGGGCGTGCCCGTCTTCGGTATCTGCTACGGCATGCAGACCATGGCCGAGCAACTGGGCGGCAAGGTTGAAGGTTCCGAGCTGCGTGAATTCGGTTATGCCCGTGTGGACGTGGTCGGCAAGAGCCGCCTGCTGGACGGCATCGAAGACCACGTCGACGCCGACGGCCTGTTCGGCCTCGACGTGTGGATGAGCCACGGTGACAAAGTCACCAAGATGCCGGAAGACTTCCACATCCTGGCCAGCACCCCGAGCTGCCCGATCGCCGGCATGTTCAGCGACGAGCGTCGTTACTACGGCGTGCAGTTCCACCCGGAAGTGACCCACACCAAGCAAGGCGGCCGCATCCTGTCGCGCTTCATCCTCGACATCTGCGAGTGTGAGGCCCTGTGGACCCCGTCGAAGATCGCTGAAGACGCCATCGCCCAAGTCCGTGCCCAAGTCGGTACCGACAACGTGCTGCTGGGCCTGTCCGGTGGTGTTGACTCCTCCGTGGTTGCTGCGCTGCTGCACAAGGCCATCGGCGACCAACTGACCTGCGTCTTCGTCGACAACGGCCTGCTGCGCCTGCACGAAGGTGAGCAAGTGATGGCCATGTTCGCCGAGAACATGGGCGTCAAGGTGATCCGCGCCAACGCCGAGGATCAGTTCCTGAACAACCTGGCCGGCGAGTCCGACCCGGAGAAGAAGCGCAAGATCATCGGCCGCACCTTCATCGACGTGTTCGATGCTCAGTCCAACAAACTGGACAACATCAAGTTCCTCGCCCAGGGCACCATCTACCCTGACGTGATCGAGTCGGCTGGCGCCAAGAGCGGCAAGGCCCACGTGATCAAGTCCCACCACAACGTGGGTGGCCTGCCGGAGGAAATGAACCTCAAGCTGGTAGAACCGCTGCGCGAACTGTTCAAGGACGAAGTCCGCCGTCTGGGCCTGGAACTGGGCCTGCCGTATGACATGGTCTACCGCCACCCATTCCCGGGCCCGGGCCTGGGCGTGCGCATCCTGGGTGAAGTGAAGAAGGAATACGCCGACCTGTTGCGTCGCGCCGACCATATCTTCATCGAAGAACTGCGCAAAGCCGACTGGTACCACAAAGTCAGCCAGGCGTTCGTGGTGTTCCAGCCAGTGAAGTCCGTTGGCGTTGTCGGCGATGGCCGTCGTTACGCGTGGGTCGTGGCCCTGCGTGCCGTAGAAACCATCGACTTCATGACCGCCCGTTGGGCGCACCTGCCATACGAATTGCTGGAAACCGTCAGCGGCCGGATCATCAATGAAATCGAAGGCATCTCGCGCGTGACGTATGACGTGTCGAGCAAGCCGCCGGCGACGATTGAGTGGGAATGATCCTTTCCAAGGGTTAACCGCCAAGGCAAAAAAGCCGCTTGTCTGTTGAGGACAAGCGGCTTTTTTATGCGCGTCCGGTGCGGGCCTATTGGTATTTCAGCTGCAACGTAGCGTGGCCATCGATGGGCACTTCCTGGGTGAGGGTCAGGGTGTTGGCGGGGGCGATGTAGGTGTAATACGCCACGGTAGCATCCAGCGTGGTGAAGGCGGCAGGCACGTTGCTGGGGTTGTTCATGCCGGTCACGGCGACGAGTGCCGCATAGGTCAAGTTGCTGCCGGGGAGCCAGCTAGCGCCGTTGTTGGTGGACATGATGGGTCTCATCTGTCCGGAGTCACTGACGGGGTCCTCCAGGCTGAAGACGAGGTAGCCGAGCTTCTCGTTACCGTTGATCAGGCCCAGGCCGTGGAGACCGGGCACAATTGAGGAGCCAGCTCGATTATCAATGGTGGTCAAGGCGAGCAGTGTGGCGCCTTCGCAGCGGATGCTCAATCGCAGGCGGTGTTGGGACAGCGTCGTGTTGGTTTCAACATTCAGATCCTTGGCCGGCAATTTACCGTGATCAATAGACCCGCCATTGGTGAGGCTGGGCTGGCAGGCACTTGGGGTGATACGGCCTTTGACGCTCAGATCGGTGGCAGAGGCTGCGAACACAAGGGCGCTCTCGCTCAGCAGCAGGCTCGCGAGGAGGGGGGGGGAATAGTTTTTTCATGGTCGGCTCGGTATCGGCAAGGGGTCGATAATGCCCCTCTGGGTGGGGCAGAACCTTAGCGCCAGGTACCGGCTACCGGAATGCAACAGTTACGACAATAACGGCGGCGCCTTACCTTCACCGCCGCGCAATATCCGAAAAGTAAAACTTGTCCAACGTATGCCGCGACTCGGTGTACTCGAACTGCCGCCCGTCCTGCAAAAACGTCTGGTTACTCACCACGATCACATGGCTTTGCCCGTCAAGGTCCAGGTGTGCCTGGTCGTCCTTGCTGCGGGGCAGGGCTTCGATGGTGCGTTGGGCGTAGCTGATCTGCAACTGCAAGGTCTGTTCGATAAACGCGTAGATCGACTGCTCGGCGATGTCGCGGTCCAGGCCGGGGATCAGGTCTGCGACGAAGTGGTTGATGTCGAGGATCACGCGTTTGCCGCCGATGCGCCGTACCCGTTTGATGCGGGTGATCAGGGTGCCGGGTTCGGCTTCGATGTGTTGCAGCAGTGAACCTTCCAGCGGGAACTGGGTAAATTCGACCACTTCGGTGCGTACGTCATCGCCCAGGTCGGCGTGGGTTTCGTGGAAGCTGACGATGCCGCCCAACTGGAATTCGATCGGGTTGGGTGACAGCACGAAGGTGCCTTTGCCGTGGATCTTTTGCGCAAACCCGCGCTCTTGCAACTGCTCGATGGCACGACGAACGGTGCCTCGGCTGGCCTGGTAGCTGTCCATCAATTCTGTTTCGGAGGGAAGGCGCGTGCCGCGTTGCAGGCGTTCGGTGGTGATGCTGGCAAGCAGATCCGTATAGATCTGGTTGTATTTGCTCATGGGGATGGCTCTGTGCCTTTGCGTTCAGGCAGGAACCATAGTGGCACGGGTGGGGTTTGTCCATTAGACCCACGGATATCAACGCCCTTGTAGGGGCCGGCTTGCCGGCGATGGGGGCCTCACGAACAGCATCGCCAGCAAGCCAGGGCCAACAATTTTCAACTCGTACAGACGAGTTGTTGCATTAACTCGTACAGACGAGTACTTTTGCCCTCGGCGTGCTGCCAATGACTGCCCCCCCCAATAAAAAAAACCAAAGTGGAAAACAAGCATGAGCCACGACTACCCAGCTATCGCCCGCGAGATTCTCGAGAACCTCGGGGGCAGCGACAACCTTGAGCAAGCTGCCCACTGCGTGACGCGCCTGCGCCTGGCGCTGAAGGACCCGAGCCGGGTCAACAGCGCCGCGTTGAACCAGGTTGATCTGGTCAAGGGTTCGTTTTTTACCGGCGGCCTGTTTCAAATCGTGATCGGCCCGGGCGAGGTAGAAAAGGTCTACGCCGCCCTGCGTGAAGCCACCGGCCTTGCGGTGTCGACCATCGCCGACGTCAAGCAGAAGGGCGCCGACAAGACCAACGCCATGCAGCGTCTGGTGCGCGTATTTTCCGATGTGTTCATGCCGATCCTGCCCGCGCTGATCATCGCCGGCCTGTTGATGGGCGTGAACAACCTGATGGGCGCCAAGGGCATGTTCATCGAAGGCAAGACACTGCTGGAGGCGTATCCGAACCTGGATGGCCTGTGGAGCCTGATCAACCTGATGGCCAACACCTCGTTCGTGTTCCTGCCGGCGCTGGTGGGCTGGTCGGCGGCCAAGCGTTTTGGCGGCAGTGAAATCCTCGGCATCGTGCTGGGCCTGATGCTGGTACACCCGGACCTGCTCAATGCCTGGAACTACGGCAAGGCCGTGGCGGGGCTGGACGGCCAGAGCCTGCCGTACTTCGACATCTTTGGCTGGTTCAAGATCGAGAAAGTGGGCTACCAGGGGCAGATCCTGCCGATCCTGATGGCCGCCTACGTGATGAGCGTTATCGAAAAATGGCTGCGGGCGCGGGTGCCGAATGCCATTCAATTGCTGGTGGTGCCCATCACCACCATCGTGGTGACCGGCGTGCTGGCCCTGGCGATCATCGGCCCGGTCACGCGTCACCTCGGCATCCTGATCACCGAAGGCGTGGTCACCCTGTTCGACCTGGCGCCAATGCTCGGCGGGGCGATTTTCGGCCTGCTGTACGCGCCGCTGGTGATCACCGGCATGCACCACATGTTCCTCGCGGTGGACCTGCAACTGATCTCCACCCAGGGCGGCACCTTTATCTGGCCGATGATCGTCATGTCCAACCTGGCCCAGGGCAGTGCCGCCCTCGGTGTGTTCTACATGACCCGCAACGCGCGGGACAAAAGCATGGCGTCCACCTCGGCGATTTCCGCGTACTTCGGCATCACGGAGCCGGCGATGTTCGGCGTGAACCTGCGCTTCAAGTTCCCGTTCTATGCCGCGCTGCTGGGCTCGGCGCTGGGCAGTATTTTCCTGTCGCTGAACAAGGTGCAGGCGTCGGCCATCGGCGTCGGTGGCTTGCCTGGATTCATCTCGATCATTCCGCAGTACATCCCAAGCTTTGTGATCGGGATGGTCATCGCGATGGTCGTGCCGTTCGTCCTGACCTGTGCGTTGAGCATGAAGATTGTTCGGCCGGGTTATCGGGTCGCCTGATCGACCGCTATCGCCGGTAAGCCGGCTCCTACAGAGGAGTGCGGTCAACCGTAGGAACCGGCTTGCCGGCGATGAGGCCCTCAAGGCCCGCACAAAATTCTACTGAAGGAACCCCCCATGCAAACCTGGCAACACTCGGTGATCTACCAGATCTACCCAAAAAGCTTCCACAGCCACGCGGGTAACGCCACCGGTGACCTGCTGGGGATCGTGGACAAACTCGACTACCTCCAATGGCTGGGCGTCGACTGCCTGTGGATCACCCCGTTCCTGCGCTCGCCGCAGCGTGACAACGGCTACGACATCAGCGACTACTACGCCATCGACCCCAGCTACGGCACCATGGCCGACTGTGAACTGCTGATCAGCGAAGCAGCCAAGCGCGGCATCAAGCTGATGCTCGACATCGTGGTCAACCACACCTCCATCGAACACGAATGGTTCCAACAGGCGCGCAGCAGCCTCGATAACCCGTACCGCGACTTCTACATCTGGCGCGACCAGCCGAACAACTGGGAATCCAAGTTCGGCGGCTCGGCCTGGGAATACGAAGCGCAAACCGGCCAGTATTTCCTGCACCTGTTCGACCACACCCAGGCCGACCTGAATTGGGACAACCCCAAGGTGCGTGCCGAGGTGTTCAAGCTGATGCGCTTCTGGCGCGACAAGGGCGTGGGCGGTTTCCGCCTGGACGTGATCAACCTGATTTCCAAGCCCGCCGATTTCCCGGAAGACAACACCGACGGCCGCCGCTTCTACACCGACGGTCCGAACGTGCACGAGTACCTGCAGGAAATGCACCGCGAAGTTTTCGAAGGGCATGACCTGATCAACGTTGGCGAGATGTCATCCACCAGCCTTGAACATTGCATCCGCTACTCGCGGCCGGAATCGAAAGAGCTGTCGATGACCTTCAACTTTCATCACCTGAAAGTCGATTACCCGAACCTGCAGAAGTGGGTGAAGGCCGACTTCGATTTCCTGCAACTCAAGCAGATATTTTCCGACTGGCAGTTGGGCATGCAGGCCGGTGGCGGCTGGAACGCATTGTTCTGGTGTAACCACGACCAGCCGCGGGTGGTCTCGCGGTTTGGGGACGACGGTGAACACCGCGTGGTTTCGGCCAAGATGCTCGGCACCGCGCTGCACTTCCTCCAGGGCACACCGTACGTGTACCAGGGCGAAGAGTTGGGCATGACCAACCCGGGCTTCGACAGCATCGCGCAGTACCGCGATGTGGAGACCCTGAACATCTTCCGTCTCAAGCGTGATGCGGGCGAGTCCGAAGCGTCGAGCATGGCGGCGATCAAACAGAAATCGCGGGACAACAGCCGCACGCCGATGCAGTGGAACACCCAGGCCAATGCGGGCTTCAGCCGCAGCGAACCATGGATCGGCATCCCGGCCAACGCGGCGCAGATCAACGTCGAAAGCCAATTGGATGACCCGGATTCGGTGCTGCATCACTACCGCGCGCTGATTGCCTTGCGCCGCCGTGAACCGCTGATCCAGGAAGGTGTTTACCGCGAGCTGTTGCAAGACCACCTGCAAGTCTGGGCCTACCTGCGCGAAGGCCACGGTGAGCGCTTGCTGGTGCTGAACAACTTCTACGGCACGCCTTGTGAAATCCAGCTGCCGGACAACGTGATCAACCCGGCCGCCGAGCAACGCCTGCTGATCAGCAACTACCCCGACTGCCCGCAGCGCAACGCCACGATCACGTTGCGCCCTTACGAATCCTTCGTCCTGCACCTCAAGGACTGAAACACCGCTACCCCCTGTAGGAGCCGGCTTGCCGGCGATAGCGTCAGTTGAATCGCCATCGCCGACAAGCCGGCTCCTACAAAGGGCGCGTGCACCACGCAATAACAATAAGAAAAACATTAGGAGTGCTTCATGAAAACAACAATAAAGCTGGGCCTCGTTGCATCCTGTCTGAGCCTGCCGTTGGGCGCTCAGGCCCTGGAGTTTGCCGGTTACCTGCGCAGCGGCGCGGGCACCTCGACGGGCAGTGGCAAGCAGCAATGCTTCCAGTTACCGGGGGCACAATCCAAGTACCGCCTGGGCAACGAATGCGAACAGTATGCCGAGCTGGAACTGCGTCAGGACCTGCTGACCCTCGACGATGGCTCGGTGCTGAGCGTCGACGCCATGGCGTCCCTCTACAACAAATACGACCGTGCCCTTAAGTTCCAGGGCGACGACAACGGCTCGGCGCGCATGCCGCAGATGTATGCGCAGTGGTCCAACCTGCCCAGCCTCAATGGCGGCTCGGTGTGGGCCGGTCGGCGTTACTACAAACGTAATGACATCCATATCTCCGACTTCTACTACTGGAACCAGAGCGCCACGGGCGGTGGTATTGAGGACGTGTTGATCGGCGACCTCAAATACAGCTACGCCATTTCCCGCAAGGACAACCTGTACCAGAAGGAATACGCCACCCGTCACGACTTCAACGTGGCGGGCTTCAAGACCAACCCCGGCGGTGAGCTGGAGTTCGGCTTGAGCTACATCGAAAAAGCCGGTGGCCGCGACACCAACAGCGGTTGGGCGATCACGGCGCAGCATGTGCAAAAACCTTTCCTGGGCGGTAAGAACAAATTCGCCCTGCAATACGGCGAAGGCCCCGGCACTGGGCTGGGCTACACCGGCGACACCACCCTGGACAACAGCAGCAAAAGCTACCGCGCCGTGGAGTTTTTCGACTGGCAGGTGACCCCGCGCTTTGGCGGGCAGATCGAGGCGGTGTACCAGAAAGACATTCGCCCAGGCAGCCAGGACCAGACATGGATGTCCATCGGGGTGCGCCCTGCGTATGCCATCAGCGAACAGTTCAAGCTCGTCACTGAACTCGGGCACGATCAAGTCGACGCTACCGGCGGCACGCGCAAACTGAGCAAATTTACCTTCGCCCCGACCTGGTCGCCCAAAGGCCCGGATTTCTGGGCGCGGCCGGAAGTACGTTTGTACTACACCTATGCAACGTGGAACGAAGCGGCCAAGCGTGCGGCGAATGAATTGGCGGCAGGCTCGGCGTTGTCCGACACCGGCTCCTACGGCACGGCGCGGCATGGCTCCAACGTTGGTGTGCAAGTCGAATATTGGTGGAAATAAGAATGTGGGTGTACGCGGACTAATGTGGGAGCTGGCTTGCCTGCGATGCAGGCGACTCGGTTTTTCATCAGGACCGAGGTGATGCCATCGCAGGCAAGCCAGCTCCCACATTGGATCGTTGTTCGCCTTATGATTTTTACAGAACAAAACAGCAGGTGAAGTCATGACCGCAACGCAACCCCTGGAACTGCTGGCGCCCTTGTCCGGCGTGCTGCTGGCGCTGGACACGGTGCCCGACCCGGTGTTTTCCAGCCGCCTGATCGGCGATGGCCTGTGCATCGACCCCACGTCGCAGACGCTGTGCGCGCCGCTGGCCGGGGTGATCAGCAATATCCAGGACAGTGGTCATGCGGTCAGCGTTACCGATGACAATGGCGTGCAGGTCCTGATGCACATCGGCCTGGACACCGTGAACCTGGCCGGCCAGGGCTTCACCCGGCTGGTGCAGGAAGGCCAGCGGGTGGAGGTTGGCCAACCGCTGATCGAGTTTGATGCCGACTATGTGGCGCTCAATGCCCGCAGCCTGTTGACCCTGGTGCTGGTGGTCAGCGGCGAGCCGTTCACGGTGTTGGCGAACGGCCTTGTGGACGTGGGCCAGCCGCTGATGCAGGTTTCTCCGGGTGAAGCGATTGAAGCGACAGATGAGGAGGAGGGTGACGCACTGTTCTCCAAGCCACTGACGTTGCCCAATGCCAACGGCTTGCACGCGCGGCCTGCGGCGGTGTTTGCCCAGGCGGCCAAAGGCTTCAACGCGAGTATTTACCTGCACAAGCAAACCCAGAGCGCCAACGCGAAATCCCTGGTGGCGATCATGGCGCTGCAAACCGTGCAGGGCGACACCTTGCAGGTGAGCGCGGCGGGTGAGGAGGCCGAGGCGGCGATCAAGGCGCTGGTCACCTTGCTGGCCGAAGGTTGCGGCGAGACGGTCGCGGCAGTGGGTGAGCTGGTTGAAGCGGTTGCGCCGGAGTCTTCGGCAACCTTGCTGCGCGGCGTCTGTGCTTCGCCGGGTTCGGCTTTTGGCCAGGTGGTTCAGGTGGCAGAGCCGGAGCTTGCGATCACTGAACAGGGCGTCGGTGAAGCCGCCGAACGCGCGGGGCTGCAGCGTGGGTTGCTGGCGGCAAACGAGGCGTTGCAAGCCCTGCAAGCCAAGGCCGTCGGCAGCGCCCAAGCCGAGATCTTCCGCGCCCATCAGGAATTGCTCGAAGACCCGACCCTGCTTGAACACGCCCACGGCCTGCTGGCCGAAGGCAAAAGCGCTGCGTTTGCCTGGAACAGCGCCACGGTCGCCACCGCCAAGCAGTTCACGCAATTGGGCAATGCACTGCTCGCCGAACGCGCGGCAGACCTGGCCGATGTGGGCCAGCGTGTGCTGAAACTGATTCTGGGCATTCAAGACAGTGCCTGGGATTTGCCGGAACGCGCGATCCTGGTCGCCGAACAACTGACCCCGTCACAAACCGCCAGCCTCGATACGCGTAAAGTGCTGGGTTTTGTCACGGTCGGCGGCGGCGCCACCAGCCACGTGGCGATCCTCGCCCGGGCCCTCGGCCTACCCGCCATCTGCGGTGTGCCCCTGCAGGTGCTGTCGCTGGCCAACGGCAAACAGGTATTGCTGGACGCCGACAAAGGCGAACTGCACCTGGACCCGGACTTGGCCGAAATCGAGAGGCTTGAAACCGCACGCCAACAGCAGACGCTGCGCCGTCAGCGTGAAGTCGCCCAGGCATCCTTGCCCGCCACGACCCGCGACGGTCATCACGTTGAAGTCACGGCCAACGTCGCCTCGCTGCAAGAGGTGGAGCAGTCCCTGACCCTCGGCGGCGAAGGCGTCGGCCTGCTGCGTTCGGAGTTCCTCTACCTGGACCGCAATCGTGCGCCAAGCCCCGAGGAGCAGGCTGGCACCTACACCGCCATCGCCCGTGCCCTGGGCGCCGAGCGCAATCTGGTGGTGCGCACCCTGGACGTGGGTGGCGACAAGCCGTTGGCCTATGTGCCCATGGAGGCTGAAACCAATCCTTTCCTCGGGCTACGCGGCATTCGCCTGTGCCTTGAGCGTCCTGAACTGCTGCGCGAGCAGTTCCGCGCCATCCTCGCCAGCGCCGGTTTTGCGCGGCTGCACATTATGCTGCCGATGGTCAGCCTGCTGTCGGAGCTGCATTTGGCGCGCAAGATTCTGGAAGAAGAGGCGGCAGCGCTCGGGCTCAGCGAGTTGCCGAAGCTGGGCATCATGATCGAGGTGCCATCCGCCGCGCTGATGGCCGATGTGTTCGCTCCCCATGTGGACTTCTTCTCCATCGGCACCAACGACCTCACCCAATACACCCTGGCCATGGACCGCGATCACCCGCGCCTGGCCAGCCAGGCCGACAGCTTTCACCCTGCGGTGCTGCGCCTGATCGCCACCACGGTCAAGGCCGCCCATGCCCATGGCAAGTGGGTGGGCGTTTGCGGCGCGTTGGCGTCCGAAGCCTTGGCCGTACCGGTGTTGATCGGGCTGGGGGTGGATGAGCTGTCGGTCAGCGTGCCGCTGATTCCGACCATCAAGGCCACTGTGCGTGAGCTGGACCTGGCCGACTGCCAGATCATCGCCCGCCAGATCCTGGGCCTGGAAGAAGCCGCCCAAGTGCGTGAGGCCTTGAGCCAATACCACGCGGCCACCGTTGAATCCTCACCTGTTTTGGAGCACTGAGCATGTTCGAGAAATTGCAGCGAGCGTTTTGGAAAGCGCTGACGCCGGATCTGATTGCCGAGACGGTTGCCGCGCCGGTGCAGAATGAGTTGTCGGCAGGGGTGCTGAATGCGCTGGGTGGTGCGGATAATCTTAAGTCGCAGCAGCGTGTGGCGCTGACACGGGTGCGGGTGCAGTTGCAGGATGCGGGGCGGTTGGATGAACAGGCATTGAAGGCAGCCGGCGTGCCGGGCGTGATGGTGTTGGCAGGCGGCGTCGTCCACCTGATCACAGGTCTATAAGGCGACGCGGACAAAATGTGGGAGCGGGCTTGCCCGCGAATGCGGAGTGTCAGTCGCTATATATGCTGACTGATCCACCGCTTTCGCGGGCAAGCCCGCTCCCACATGGGTTCTGCAGTGTTCTTAGAGCTGCGGGTTATCTTCCGGCGGCTTGGTCTTGTCGATGCCCGGCACATGCAGGTTGCCTTCCACCACCTGGTTGCCTTCCAGCTGCGGCTGGGTCACCCAGGTGAGGATGTCGTAGTAACGCCGGATGTTCGCCACAAAGTGCACCGGTTCACCACCCCGCGCGTAGCCGTAGCGGGTCTTGCTGTACCACTGCTTCTGCGACAGGCGTGGCAGCATTTTCTTCACGTCCAGCCACTTGTTCGGGTTCAAGCCTTCGCGCTTGGCCAGGGTGCGGGCGTCGTCAAGGTGGCCGGTGCCGACGTTGTAGGCGGCGAGGGCGAACCAGGTACGATCCGGCTCGGCAATGCTGTCGTCCAGTTCGTCCTTGATCTTGGCCAGGTACTTGGCGCCCCCCATGATGCTTTGCTTGGCATCCAGGCGATTGGACACGCCCATCGCCTGGGCGGTGTTCTGGGTCAGCATCATCAGGCCGCGCACGCCGGTCTTGGAGGTGACGGCTGGTTGCCACAGCGATTCCTGATAGCCGATGGCCGCCAATAACCGCCAGTCGACCTTCTCTTCCTTGGCGTAAGCCCTGAAGTGCTTCTCGTACTTGGGCAGGCGCTGCTGCAAATGCTGGGCGAACGTGTAGGCGCCGACATAACCGAGGACATCGACATGCCCGTAGTAGCGGTCTTTGAGACGCTGCAGGGTGCCGTTCTTCTCGACCTTGTCCAGGTAGCTGTTGATCTCGTTGAGCAGGCTGTTGTCTTCACCTGCCGCCACGGCCCAGCTCTGGTTGCTGGCGTTGCCGAGGTCGAAGGCCACGCGCACGTTGGGGAAGTACACCTGGTTCATCGCCACTTCGTTGGAGTCCACCAGGGTCAGGTCGATCTGGCCCTCGTCCACCATACGCAGCAGGTCGACCACTTCAACGGCGTCGGACTCTTCGTATTCGATCGCAGGATTCTGCTTTTTAAGCTCCGCCAATTGCTCGGCGTGGGTGCTGCCCTTGAGCACCATGATCTTCTTGCCTACCAGGTCTGCCGCGTTGGTCGGGCGGGACTGGCCGTTGCGGTAGATGATCTGCGGGGTCACTTCCAGGTAAGGATGGGAGAAACGCACCTGCTGCTGGCGCTGCTCGCTGCTCACCAGGCCAGCAGCCGCCAGCACCGGGCCGTTGGGCTTGCCCAACTGGCCGAACAGGTCATCAAGGTTGTCGGCGGTCTCGATCTCCAGCTTGACCCCCAGGTCATCGGCAAAACGCTTGACCAGTTCGTATTCGAAACCGGTTTCACCGTTGCGGTCCTGGAAATAAGTGGCCGGACTGTTGCGGGTTACCACGCGCAATACGCCATCCTCCTTGATTCGCTCGAGCGTGCTGGGTTTATCAACACAGGCGCTGAGCAACAGGAAGAGTCCGGTGGCGAAGAGCCATTTGGCGCATCGCGGGCGCAAAGCAGTAGGGGAGAACATCTGCGCAGTATACGCAAACGGCCCACGGCGCCATATCTCGACAGCGTGGGACTTGTCTGCTAGCCACCGCAAAAGCGTGCTGCAGCCCGCAGAAATGGGGCTTGGCGGGCAATTGTGACGGTTAAAATAACTGCGCGGAATGTCCGGGATAACGCCCCGATACCGTGCAATCCGTGCCAACTGACGCCCGGCAGCGGCCACCGGTGCCGTTTCGGGTGCCGTTGGCGATGGTTTACGCTAGAATGCACGGCCTCAAAGCACACCCCCTTCCCGAGGCTGTCCCGAAGATGTTGATCCTGCGCGGCGCTCCTGCCCTTTCTGCCTTTCGCCACAGCAAACTCCTTGAGCAACTGAGCCAGAAGGTTCCAGCTGTTACAGGCCTGTACGCTGAATTTGCTCACTTCGCCGACGTTACCGGCGTATTGACCGCCGACGAACAGCAAGTGCTGGCACGCCTTCTGAAGTACGGCCCAAGCGTTCCCGTTCAAGAGCCGACTGGCCGCTTGTTCCTGGTTCTGCCACGGTTCGGCACCATCTCGCCCTGGTCGAGCAAGGCCAGCGACATCGCCCGCAACTGCGGCCTGGAAAAAATCCAGCGCCTGGAGCGGGGTATCTCCTTCTACGTCGCCGGCCAGTTCAGCGATGCCGAAGCCGAGCTGATCGCCAGCAGCCTGCACGACCGCATGACCCAGATCATCGTCAGCCAGCTGGAACAGGCTGCCGGCCTGTTCAGCCACGCCGAGCCTAAACCGCTGACCGCGATTGATGTGCTCGGCGGTGGCCGCGCCGCCCTCGAGAAGGCCAACACCGAACTCGGCCTGGCCCTGGCCGAAGACGAGATCGACTACCTGGTCAACGCCTTCAATGGCTTGAAGCGCAACCCGCACGACATCGAACTGATGATGTTCGCCCAGGCCAACTCCGAGCACTGCCGTCACAAGATCTTCAACGCCAGTTGGGATATCGACGGCGAAAGCCAGGAAAAAAGCCTGTTCGGCATGATCAAGAACACCTACGTGATGCACAGCGAAGGTGTTCTGTCGGCTTATAAGGACAACGCCTCGGTGATCGTCGGCTCCGTCGCCGGCCGTTTCTTCCCGGACCCGGAAACCCGCCAGTACGGCGCGGTGCAGGAGCCGGTGCACATCCTGATGAAGGTTGAGACCCACAACCACCCGACCGCGATTGCCCCGTTCCCGGGCGCCGCCACCGGTTCGGGCGGCGAAATCCGTGACGAAGGTGCCACCGGCCGTGGCGCCAAGCCAAAGGCGGGCCTCACCGGTTTCACCGTGTCCAACCTGCAGATCCCGGGCTTTGAACAGCCATGGGAAGTGCCGTACGGCAAGCCTGAGCGCATCGTTACTGCGCTGGACATCATGATTGAAGGCCCGCTGGGCGGCGCTGCATTCAACAACGAATTCGGCCGTCCTGCGCTGACGGGCTACTTCCGTACCTTCGAGCAGTCCATCACCACCCCCCGTGGCGATGAAGTACGCGGCTACCACAAGCCGATCATGCTGGCTGGCGGCATGGGCAACATCCGTGAAGAACACGTCAAGAAAGGCGAGATCCTGGTCGGCTCCAAGCTGATCGTCCTCGGCGGCCCGGCGATGTTGATCGGCCTGGGCGGCGGCGCGGCTTCCTCCATGGCCACCGGCACCAGCTCGGCAGACCTGGACTTCGCTTCCGTACAGCGTGAAAACCCAGAGATGGAACGTCGCTGCCAGGAAGTCATCGACCGTTGCTGGCAGTTGGGTAACAAGAACCCGATCAGCTTCATCCACGACGTCGGCGCGGGCGGTCTGTCCAACGCCTTCCCGGAACTGGTCAACGACGGCGACCGTGGTGGCCGTTTCGAACTGCGCAACATTCCAAACGACGAGCCGGGCATGGCCCCGCACGAAATCTGGAGCAACGAATCCCAGGAACGCTACGTGCTGGCCGTCGGCCCTGAAGACTTCGCGCGCTTCCAGGCCATCTGCGAACGCGAGCGCTGCCCGTTTGCCGTGGTTGGCGAAGCCACTGCCGAGCCACAGTTGACCGTGACTGACAGCCACTTCGGCAACAGCCCGGTGGACATGCCGCTCGAAGTGCTGCTGGGCAAAGCCCCGCGCATGCACCGTTCGGCCGTGCGTGAAGCCGAGCTGGGCGATGACTTCGACCCAAGCACACTGGAACTGGCCGACAGCATCGAACGCGTGCTGCACCACCCGGCCGTGGCGAGCAAAAGCTTCCTGATCACCATCGGCGACCGCACCATCACTGGCCTGGTTGCCCGTGACCAAATGGTTGGCCCATGGCAAGTGCCGGTGGCCGACGTTGCCGTCACCGCCACCAGCTTCGACGTCTATACGGGTGAAGCCATGGCCATGGGCGAGCGTACCCCGCTGGCCTTGCTGGACGCCCCGGCGTCGGGCCGCATGGCCATTGGTGAAACCCTCACCAACATCGCTGCGTCGCGCATCGGCAAGCTGTCCGACATCAAGTTGTCGGCCAACTGGATGTCCGCTGCTGGCCATCCGGGTGAAGACGCCCGCCTGTACGACACCGTTAAAGCGGTCGGCATGGAGCTGTGCCCTGAGCTGGGCCTGACCATTCCGGTGGGCAAGGACTCCATGTCCATGGCCACGCGCTGGAACGAAGACGGTTCGGACAAGAGCGTCACTTCGCCGCTGTCGCTGATCGTCACCGGTTTTGCGCCGGTCACCGACATCCGTCAGACCCTGACCCCGCAACTGCGCATGGACAAGGGCACCACCGACCTGATCCTGATTGACCTGGGCCGTGGCCAGAACCGCATGGGCGCCTCGATCCTGGCGCAGACCCATGGCAAGTTGGGCAAGCAGGCACCGGACGTCGATGACGCCGAAGACCTCAAAGCCTTCTTCGCGGTGATCCAGGGCCTCAACGCCGACGGCCACCTGCTGGCTTACCACGACCGTTCCGATGGTGGCTTGCTGACCAGCGTCGTGGAAATGGCCTTCGCCGGTCACTGCGGCCTGAACATCGTGCTCGACAGCGTTGCCGAGGATGCATCCGAAATCAACGGCATCCTGTTCAACGAAGAGTTGGGCGCGGTGATCCAGGTTCGCCAGGACGCAACGCCAGACGTACTCGCACAATTCAGCGCCGCTGGCCTGGGCGACTGCGTGGCGGTGATCGGCCAGCCGATCAACAACGGCCAGATCGACATCGTCTTCAACGGCGACACCGTGTTCGAAGGTCAGCGCCGCCTGCTGCAACGCCAGTGGGCTGAAACCAGCTACCAGATCCAACGCCTGCGTGATAACGCCGACTGCGCCGAGCAGGAATTCGACGTAATCCTGGAAGAAGACAACCCGGGCCTGAGCACCAAGCTCAGCTTCGACGTCAACCAGGACATTGCCGCGCCTTACATCAAGAAAGGCATCCGCCCACAAGTTGCCGTGCTGCGTGAGCAGGGCGTCAACGGCCAGGTGGAAATGGCGGCCGCGTTCGACCGCGCCGGTTTCAATGCGATCGACGTGCACATGAGCGACATCCTCGCCGGTCGCGTTGACCTCAACGAATTCAAAGGCCTGGTGGCCTGCGGTGGTTTCTCCTACGGCGACGTGCTGGGTGCCGGTGAAGGCTGGGCCAAATCGGCCTTGTTCAACAGCCGTGCCCGCGACGCGTTCCAAGGGTTCTTCGAGCGCAACGACAGCTTCACCCTGGGTGTGTGCAACGGTTGCCAGATGATGTCCAACCTCAGCGAACTGATCCCGGGCAGCGAGTTCTGGCCGCACTTTGTGCGCAACCGTTCCGAGCAGTTCGAGGCCCGTGTCGCCATGGTGCAGGTGCAGGAGTCCAACTCGATCTTCCTGCAAGGTATGGCCGGTTCGCGCATGCCAATCGCCATCGCCCACGGTGAAGGCCATGCCGAGTTCGCCAGCGAAGAAGCGTTGCTGGAAGCCGACCTGTCCGGTTGCGTGGCCATGCGTTTTGTCGACAACCACGGCAAAGTCACCGAGACCTACCCGGCCAACCCGAACGGCTCGCCGCGCGGGATCACTGGCCTTACCAGCCGCGACGGCCGCGTGACCATCATGATGCCGCACCCGGAACGCGTGTTCCGCGCCGTGCAGAACTCGTGGCGCCCGGAAGAGTGGAACGAAGACGGCGCGTGGATGCGCATGTTCCGCAACGCTCGCGTGTGGGTGAACTAAGACGGTGTACAAGCTCGCCTTTTTTGTGCCCGCAAGCCACGTGGAGACGGTGAAAACCGCCGTCTTCGCAGCCGGCGGCGGGCGCATCGGCAACTACGACAGCTGCGCCTGGCAAGTGCTGGGCCAGGGCCAATTCCGCGCGATGGACGGCAGCCAGCCGTTTCTCGGGCAGATTGGCCAGGTTGAAGTGGTTGAGGAATGGAAGGTTGAGCTGTTGGTGGCGGATGAATTGATCGTGGCTGTCGTGGCTGCGCTCAAACTGAGCCACCCGTACGAGACACCGGCGTATGAGGTGTGGCAGTTGGCGGATTTCTGATTCGCACGCTGCAAAAACAAGAAACCCGCTGGGCCCGTTTGGTCAGCGGGTTTTTTGTTGCCTGTCAGTGCCTCATCGCCGGCAAGCCGGCTCCTACAGAGGGACGCGATCAACTGTAGGAGCCGGCTTGCCGGCGATGGCATCCATACAGGCGCTTCGGACCTTTCCGACAAACCATTCAGGTTGTCCCTCGGAACCTGCCTTCCTAGCCTTCCCGCTTCGAATTCTCTCGGCGATGGAATGATATGAATCTGACATCCAGAACCGATATGCGGCTGTTGCAGGGCGTGATGTATCGCATCACAATCGCGCCATGATTATTAGCTGGAAGCATAAAGGCCTTCGTGTTTTTTATGAGACTGGCTCTACAAAAGGGATTTGGGCCAACCATGCAAATCGCCTGCGCCGTGTTCTGCTGATTTTAAACAGCGCGAGTCATTGGAGCGATCTAGAGCTGCCAGGTTGGCACTTCCATCGCTTGAAGGGAGACCTGGTTGACTACTGGTCAGTGAGCATCAGTGGTAACTGGCGCATCATTTTTCGCATGTATGACGATCAAGTCGAGCTGGTCGACTATCTGGATTACCACTGAGAAGGGGTCTGTTTATGGATATGCACAATCCTCCTCACCCAGGGGAAATACTGCTTGAGGATGTTATTCCCGGGCTGGGAATGACGATCACTGAAGTGGCGCGGCGTTTGGGTTTTGCCAGGGAGACGTTTTCAAGAATTCTCCACGGGCATGCGCCGGTCAGCCCTGATCTGGCTGTACGGCTTGAGCGTGCTGGCATCAGCAAGGCCCGGATGTGGCTCTCCATGCAGAGCAGCTATGACCTTTGGCAGGCAGAGCATCGAGAGCAGCCTGTGATTGAGCGGTTTGCTCGGGTTGAATAAGTGCGATTAAAGCGCCCGGCTTAGGCCGGGTTTTTGTTGTCTGCGATATCTCCAAGTCTCGGAGATTTCCGACAAGCCTTTCAGGTTGTCCCTCGGAACTGGCGTCACTAGTCTTCCCGGGTCGCCATCTATGTGGTGACCGGGACTGCAAGCCTGAAATTCTCACCAGGAGCCTTTTCCGCATGGAGTTTTACGATGATCCACGAAAACGTATGACCTTAATCAAGCACCTCTGAAACCATGTCCCAGATGACAGGCGACCAGTCAGTTAAGGCCAATCGCAGGCAAGCCAGCTCCCACATTTTGAATGTGTTCACAGGTCAAAAGTGGGAGCTGGCTTGCCTGCGATGGGGGCAGCTCAGACAGGGATGATTTAAACCCTGGCCCCGACCTCACGGCCGCTGACCAACCGCTCCATAGCCTCACCCAACCCGGATGCCTTGTCACCAATCAACAAGTGCCAAACACCGCTATCCAGTTGACTCACACCTTGGCAACCCAGCGCAGTCAGGTCCGCTTCCGACAACACCGAATCATCCCCCAACTCCACCCGCAACCGAGTCATCGCCACGGCTTCCAGTTGCCGCACATTTCCCCGGCCACCCAAGGCGCTCAGCCATTTCTCGGCTTCCTGCACATTCACTGCAACCGGCTTATCCACAGGCGCAACGGCGACAGGCGCACTGGCAACAAACGACGGCATGGCCAAGCGAATCTCATCAGCAATGCTATCGGCCATCGGCCCCACCACCACCTGCAAACTCCCGCCATTCCCCGGCCGAACCACGGCCATGGCGCCCAGTGCTTTCAACTCGGCATCCACTGCTTTGTTGCGGTCCACCATGTCCAAGCGCAGGCGTGTGGTGCAGGCACCGACGCTCAGTAGATTCTCTGCGCCACCCAAGGCCTGGATGTAGGCCGTGGCGCGCTGGTTATCACTCATGGCCTCAGCCTGCACCACCTGGATATCTTCCCGCCCCGGCGTCTTCAGGTTGAAGCGGCGAATGCAGTAGTTGAACACGCTGTAGTAGACCACCGCGTACGCCAGGCCCACCGGGAACACCAGCCAGCCATTGGTGGACTTGCCCCAGCCCAGCACCATGTCGATAAACCCACCGGAGAAGGTAAAGCCCAGGTGAATGTTCAGCATGTTGGTGACGGCCATCGACAGGCCGGTCAGCACCGCGTGGATCAGGTACAAAAACGGCGCGAGGAACATGAACGCGAATTCAATCGGCTCGGTCACCCCGGTCAAAAACGAGGTCAACGCCATCGACAGGAAAATCCCGCCCATCACTTTACGGCGCTCCGGCAGCGCATTGCGATACATCGCCAAACACGCGGCCGGCAGGCCGAACAGCATCACCGGGAACATGCCGGTCATGAACTGGCCGCCTTTCGGGTCGCCAGCGAAGTAGCGGGTCAGGTCACCTGTCACCACCGCGCCAGTCACCGGGTCGGTGAAGCTGCCGAACACAAACCAGGCCATGTTGTTGAGGATGTGGTGCAGCCCGGTGACGATCAGCAGGCGGTTGAACACGCCAAACACAAAGGCGCCAAAGCTGCCGCTTTCCATCAGCAGCACGCCGAAGCTGTTGATGCCGTGCTGGATCGGCGGCCAGATCAGGCCGAAGATCACACCCAAGGCGACCGCCGAGAAACCGGTGACAATCGGCACAAACCGCCGCCCGCCGAAGAAGGCCAGGTACTCCGGCAGCTTGATGTCCTTGAAGCGGTTGTACAGCCCGCCCGCCATCAGGCCGCTGGCGATACCGGCGAGCATGCCCATGTTGATGGTGCTGTCCATCACCTTGAGGGTGGAGACCATCACCAGGTAACCAATCGCCCCGGCCAGGCCTGCGGTGCCGTTATTGTCGCGGGCAAAACCCACGGCAATGCCGATGGCGAAGATCAGCGCCAGGTTGGCGAAGATTGCTTGCCCCGCGTCGTGCATCACCGCGATGTTCAGCAGATCAGTGTCGCCCAGGCGCAGCAGGAGGCCGGCGATCGGCAGGATCGCGATCGGCAGCATCAGTGCACGGCCCAGGCGTTGCAGGCCTTCGATGAAATGTTGGTACATGGCGAGTCTCCCTTTTCTTGTTGTTGTCAGCTCAGCGGCCAGTGGTGTTGACAGGCTTGGCGAACGGCTTTGGCGCTGCTCAGGTCGAGCAGGCCTTGGCTCAATTGCCGGCATTGCGCCGCGTCCAGGTGGCGGACTCGGTCCTTGATTTCTCCGATCTGGGGCGGGCTCACCGACAGCTCGCTGACGCCCAGGCCCACCAGTACCGGCGTGGCCAACGGGTCGGAGGCGAGGGCTCCACACACGCCGACCCAACGCCCGTGTTTCGCAGCGCCGGCGCAGGTCTGGGCGATCAGCCGCAGCAGTGCCGGGTGCAGGGCGTCGACCCGCGCGGCGAGGCCGGCGTGGTCGCGGTCCATGGCCAGGGTGTACTGGGACAGGTCATTGGTGCCGATGGACAGGAAGTCCGCATGCTTGGCCAACTGTTCAGCCATCAGCGCGGCGGCAGGCACTTCGATCATCACCCCCAGTTCGGGGCGCAAGGTCAGTTCCAGCTCGGCGCACAGTTCATCCAGGCGCAGGCGGATCTGCAGCAACTCATCCACCTCACTGACCATCGGCAACAGGATGCGGCAGCGCTCCAGCGGGCTGACTTGCAGCAGCGCACGCAGTTGCTGGTCGAGCAGTTCGGGGCGCACCTGGGCCATGCGAATGCCGCGCAAGCCGAGCACCGGGTTGGCCTCGACGGGCAGCGGCAGGTAATCAAGCTGTTTGTCGCCACCCACGTCGATGGTGCGGATGATCACCGACTTGTCGCCCATCGCATCCAGCACGGCTTGATAGGCCTGGCGCTGCTCTTGTTCATCCGGCGCGGTACGGCGGTCGACAAACAGGAATTCGGTGCGCAGCAGGCCGACGCCATCGGCGCCGTTTTCAAAGGCCACTCGGGCTTCGGCGCTGGAGGCGACATTCGCAGCGATTTCGATGGTCACGCCATCGGTGGTGCGCGCCGGTTGTTGGGCCTGGGCATGTTGCTGTTGGCGGCGCAGTGTCTGTGCATCACGAATCCGGTGCACCTCGGCGTGACGCGCCTCGCTAGGGGCCAGTTCCAAACGGCCGTTGGCGGCGTCGAGCACCACGCGTTGGCCTTGGGGCACGTCAAGCACTTCGGCGCCCAGCGCGACCACACACGGCAGGCCTTTGCCACGGGCCAAAATAGCCACGTGAGACGTGGCGCCGCCTTCGGCCATGCAGATACCGACGGCCTGCTGCGCACTCAGTTGCAACAGGTCGGACGGGGTCAGTTCATGGGCACTGACAATTGCACCGGCTGGCAACTCGAAATGCCAGGCTTCCCCGAGCAGTGCGCGCAGTACCCGTTGTTGCAGGTCACGCAGGTCGTTGGCGCGCTCGGCAAACAGTGGTTTGCCCAGGGCCAGCAATACCGCGCACTGCGCCTGGATGGCATCGCGCCAGGCGTGCGTCGCTGCGCTGCCTTGTTCGATGGAACCGGTCGCGGCTTCCAGCAGGTTAGGGTCTTCCAGCAGGGCAAGGTGGGCGGCGAAGATGTCCTCTTCCTCGATGTTCTTGCGCTGGCGAGCGTGGTCCAGGGTCTTGCGGATCTCGCTGCGCACTTGCTCCAGCGCGGTGTCCAGGCGTTGCAGTTGTTCATCGGCGGCGTGGTTGCCGGTGTCGGCTGGCAGTTCAATGCCGGCCAGGCGGAACAGCGGCCCGCAGACCAATCCCGGTGCGGCGCATACGCCTTGCAACACGCCGACTTCGGTACTGGCCTTGCGCGGCGCAACGGCGGCGACGGGGGCGTGGTGTTCTTCCTGGATGGCGGCGGACAAGGCGGCGACCAATGCCTGCACGGCGGCGTCGGCGTCTTTGCCGCGGCAGGTCACGCGCACCTCATCGCCTTCGCCAATCCCCAGGCCCATCAAGCCGATCAGGCTGTCGCACGAGGCGGATTTGTCACCGTAGTGCAACCACGCCTGGCTGCTGAAATCCTGGGCGGCCTTGCGCACCAAGGCGGCCGGGCGTGCATGCAAACCGCCACGGTGAGTGATGCGCACACGGGCGCTGGCTTCCGCGACCGAGTTATCCACAGTTGTCTGGGCTTGCGCCGTCGAACGCGTCACGATCTGCAACAACGGCTCGCCGACCTTGACGCTGTTCCCGGCCACCGGCCGCAGCTCAAACCGTTCGCCATTGGTCAGGATGATCAGGCTGACCAGGCTCTTGCACTGGCGCGCAATGCGGTCCAGGTCAAACTGCACCAGGGCCTGGCCCTTGCTCACCCAGGCGCCGTCCTTGACCAGCAAGGCAAAGCCTTCGCCATTGAGTTCAACCGTGTCGATGCCCACATGCATCAGCACTTCGGCACCGTTCTCGGCGCGGATCGTCAGTGCATGGCCGGTACGTGCGACGTGGATGATCACGCCGTCGCAGGGCGCGTGCAGGCAATCGTTCAGCGGGTCGATGGCAATGCCGTCGCCCATGGCACCACTGGCGAACACTTCATCGGGAACGTTGCCCAGGGTCAGCAGCGGCCCGCTTAACGGGGCGCTGAGGGTCAATGCATTATTGTTGTTGGACATGGGCACGGTACTCATCAGGAAAACACAGCAATCGACTCAGTGAGTGCGGGTGACTTTGCTCAGGTGGCGCGGTTGGTCCGGGTCCATGCCCCGAGCATGCGCCAAACCGGCGGCCATCACGTAGAAGCTCTGGATCGCCAGGATCGGGTCCAGGCTCGGGTGTTCGGCGCGGCTCAAGGTCAGGTCGCGTTCGGCGATGTCGTCGGGTGCGGCCAGCAAGACGCGGGCGCCGCGTTGGCGCATGTCGGCCGCCAGGCTCAACAGGCCGGCCTGCTCGGCGCCGCGTGGGGCGAACACCAGCAGCGGGTAGTTCTTGTCGATCAAGGCCATGGGGCCATGACGCACTTCGGCGCTGCTGAACGCTTCGGCCTGGATCGCCGAGGTTTCCTTGAGCTTGAGCGCGGCTTCCTGGGCGATGGCAAACCCGGCGCCACGGCCGATCACCATCAGTTGCTGGCAACCGCGCAAGGCTTCGATGGCACTGCTCCAATCCTGTTTGGCGGCGGCGCGCAGGTCATCGGGCAGGGCGCGGCAGGCTTGCAGCAACTCGGCTTCCTGATTCCAGTGGCCGATCAACTGCGCGCTGGCGCTGAGGGTGGCGATAAAGCTCTTGGTGGCCGCGACGCTTTGTTCCGGCCCGGCGCACAGCGGCACATGGAATTCGCAGGCGGCTTCCAGCGGCGAGTCTTCGGCGTTGACCATAGAAATGCTCAGCGCGCCACGTTTGCGCAGCAGGCGCAGGCTGTTGACCAGGTCCGGGCTTTGCCCCGATTGCGAAAAACCGAACGCCACCTGGCCGCTGACTTTCAACGGCGCTTGCAGCAAGGTCACCACCGACATCGGCAACGACGCCACCGGCACACCCACATGCTGCATGGTCAGGTAGGCAAAATAGCTGGCAGCATGGTCGGAGCTGCCACGGGCGATGGTCATCGCCACTTGCGGCGGCTGGCGGCGCAGGCGGCCGGCGACCTCTTCCAGCAACGGGTCCAGGCGTTGCAGTTGGGCGGCGACGGCGTCGCAGGAGGCCAGGGCCTCTTCAAGCATTTTTGAAGTCAATGGTTTCTCCTTCGACCATTACGTCGGTGAGTGTCAGGGAGCGGTCCAGGCGTACGCAGTCGGCAAAACTGCCCGGTTGCAGGCGGCCGCGTTCTTCCAAGCCCAGGTAGTCCGCAGGAAACTGCGACAGGCGTTGTGAGGCTTCGCTGATGGGCAGGCCGATCTTCACCAGGTTGCGCAGCGCCTGGTCCATGGTCAGCGTGCTGCCGGCCAGGGTGCCGTCGGCCAGGCGTACGCCGCCCAGGCATTTGGTCACGGTGTGGCTGCCCAATTTGTATTCACCGTCGGGCATGCCGGCGGCGGCGGTGGAGTCGGTGACGCAATACAGGCACGGGATCGAGCGCAGGGCCACGCGCATCGCACCGGGGTGTACGTGCAGCAAGTCGGGGATCAATTCGGCGTACTTGGCATGGGCCAGGGCCGCGCCGACGATGCCGGGTTCGCGGTGATGCAGCGGGCTCATGGCGTTGTACAAATGGGTGAAACTGGTGGCCCCGGCGGCCATCGCGGCGACACCTTCTTCATAGCTGCCCAGGGTGTGGCCGATCTGCATGCGCACGCCGCGTTCGCTGAGGGCGCGGATCAGGGCGTCATGGCCGGCGATTTCCGGCGCGATGGTAATGACGCGGATCGGCGCCAGGCGCAGGTAGGCTTCCACTTCTGCCATCAGCGCGGTGTGGGCGAAGTTGGGTTGGGCGCCGAGCTTGCCTGGGTTGATGTAAGGGCCTTCCAGGTGCACGCCGAGTACGCGGGCGCTGCCGGCAGGGCGCTGTTCGCAGAAGGTGCCGAGCTGGCCGAGCACGCGGGAGATTTCCTCCACCGGCGCGGTCATGGTGGTGGCCAGCAGGGAGGTGGTACCAAAACGCACGTGGGTACGGGTGATGGTCTCGAACGCGCTTGCGCCTTCCATAATGTCCGCGCCGCCACCGCCGTGCACGTGCAGGTCGATGAAGCCCGGCAGCAAGTAGGGCAAGTCGTTATCAGCCGGGTCGCACGGGGTGCCTTCGATGGCGACGACCTTGCCGTGCGCGTGCACCAGGCGGCCGCGAATCCAGCCGCTAGGCGTGAGGATGTTGTCTTCGGACATGGGCAGTTCTCTAAATTCGCAGTTCAGCGGAATAGTCGTGGCGGCGCAGCTCTGCGACGAAGTCGTAGTAGTCGTTGCGGCAGTAGGTGTCGGTGATTTCAATCGGCGTGTTGTCGGCGGTGTAGCCGACCCGCGTCATCAGCAGCATCGCGGTGCCGGGGGCGATGCCCACCAGGCGCGCGAACTCGTCCGAAGCGTTGATCGCCTGCACATGCTGCAGGGCACGGACGATGGGCTTGCCGATGCTTTCAAAGTATTCGTACAGCGAACTGCCTAAAGCCTGGGGGTGCGGCAGCACCGAGGCGGGGACCACGGTCATTTCAATGGCCATCACCGTGTCATCGGCTTTGCGCAGGCGCTTGAGCCGGGCCACTTTGTCGCTGGTGGACAGGCACAGGCGGATCAGTTCTTCGTGGGTCGGTGGGGTGATGTCGCGCTCCAGCCACAGGGAACTGGGCACGAAACCCTTGAGGCGCAACATCTCGCTGAAGCCCGACAGGCGCGACAACGGTTGTTCCAGGCGTGGCGTGATAAAGGTGCCCGAGCCTTGGCTGCGACGGATCAAGCCTTGGTCGAACAACACTTCCAGTGCTTTGCGGGCGGTGACCCGGGAAATGCTCAATTGCTCGCTGAGCGCGCGTTCCGACGGTAGCGCCTGCTCGGACGTCCACTGGCCGGCGTGGATCGCCGCTTCCAGTTTGCGCGCCAATTGCAGGTACAGCGGCGTGGATTGTTTGTCGTCAGGGCGCAAGGCCAGTATCGGGTTCATCGTTCAGGTTTCCGATGCGGTTATTGGAGTGTTGTCGCCCGGTATGGGCCGGAAATTAATACCACTTAAATACCATGTCAATGCAGCCAAAACGGTGCAAATAGCCGTTTCAGGGCGCTGTAATGGGGCCTGGTATCAAGTGGTATTAGAGAGGTCTTTATTGCGCGCAGAACAGCGCAGCCCGGCGCGGTGAACTGGTATTCACCGGCAGGCGCTGCACACGGCAGGAATTTTTTTTGGATTATTTTACGAACGGTCGAGGATTACGGACGAATCTCGATCATGGTGCCGTCCTTGACCAGGTTCCAGACTTCGCGCATGTCGACGTTGCGCATGCCGATGCAACCGTCGGTCCAGTCCAGGGTGTGGAACCACTGCTCCGGGTAGTCTTCGGTGTCGGGGGTGCCATGGATCATGATCATGCTGCCCGGCTTCACGCCTTCGCGGCGGGCGCGGGCGGCGTCGCTGATATTGGGGTAGGAGATGTGCATGGCCAGGTTGAAGCGGTCGCTGGTCTTGCGCCAGTCGATCCAGTAGAAGCCTTCTGGCGTGCGGCGATCACCTTCGATCAGCTTGGCGCCCTTGGGGTTCTTGCCCAGGGAGATGCGATAGGTCTTGAGGGGCTTGCCGTCGTTGATCAGTTGTAGCTGACGGGCAGACTTGAGCACCAGGATTTTCTCGACGGGTTTGCCGCCGATGATTTCCACCGTGGAGGCGCAAGACAGGGTAGCGAACGACAAACAGATAAGAGCAAGCAACCAACGCATTAAAACGGTATCCCTGTGTGCCGGGTTTTTATTGGGTGGGCTTGCCCATGGGGGGGGCGGCTTCGCTGCGCACGGGGTACGCCTGCTGCCGACGGTCGGCGAAAAAGTATTCTAAGGTACGCCCGACCGTGCGGAAAGCCAGCTCTGACCAAGGGATGTCGGCTTCGTCAAAAAGCTTCACTTCCAGGCTTTCGGGGCCTGCGGCAAAGTCGAGGTCGACCAGTTCGGCGCGGTAGAAGATATGCACCTGGCTGATGTGCGGTACGTCGATCAAGGTGTAGATGCTCAGGTTGCGCACGCGGGCGCAGGCTTCTTCCAGGGTTTCGCGGGCGGCGGCCTGTTCCACGGTCTCGCCGTTTTCCATGAAGCCTGCGGGCAGGGTCCAGTAACCTAGGCGCGGTTCGATGGCGCGGCGGCACAGCAGCACTTTGTCGCCCCACACCGGTACGGTGCCGGCGACGATATTGGGGTTCTGGTAGTGGATGGTCGAGCAGTGATCACACACGTAGCGCAGGCGGCCGTCGCCTTCGGGAATGCGCTGGGTAACCGGTTTACCGCACTGGCTGCAGAAGTTCATGCTGGGGTTCCTGGAGAGTGGGCCTATCTTGGCTTGGCGGGCAGGGCCCTGCAAGTTGTCGTTTCGCGACACGGCCAAGGTTTTGGGGTTGGGCACCCGCACGCTTTGGTGCATGATGCAAGGTAGCCAACAGACCGAGATGACTCATGCTGGACGAGCTACTTCGCCGGGTAAGCAATCACACCCCCCATACACTGGAGACTGACGGGCGTTTCCCCGAGGCCGCCGTGCTGGTGCCGATTACCCGCAGTGACGAACCTGAGCTGATCCTGACCCTGCGCGCCAGTGGCCTGTCGACCCATGGTGGCGAAGTGGCGTTCCCGGGCGGGCGACGTGACCCCGAAGACCCGGACCTGATCTTCACCGCGCTGCGCGAAGCCGAAGAAGAAATCGGCCTGCCTCCCGGGCTGGTCGAGGTGATCGGCCCCTTGAGCCCGCTGATCTCCCTGCACGGTATCCGCGTGACGCCGTATGTGGGCGTGATCCCCGATTATGTCGAATATCTGGCCAACGATGCAGAAATCGCGGCTGTTTTCAGCGTGCCATTGGATTTTTTCCGGCAGGACCCGCGCGAACATACCCACCGGATCGATTACCAGGGCCGCAGTTGGTACGTGCCCAGCTATCGGTTCGGCGAATACAAGATCTGGGGCCTGACGGCAATCATGATCGTCGAGCTGATCAACCTGCTCTATGACGATGCCAAGATCAGCCTGCACCAGCCGCCCAAGAGCTTCATCAATATCTAAGCCATCGCTTGAATGGCCAGCCGTGAGGAAAAACCATGAAATACCGCCTGGGCGACGCCCGCGTCGAGACTCATCCACAGAGCTGGGTGGCTCCCAATGCCACGCTGGTGGGCAAGGTCAAGCTGGAGGAGGGCGCTAACGTCTGGTTCAACGCGGTATTGCGTGGCGACAACGAGCTGATCCTGATCGGCAAAAACAGCAACGTGCAGGATGGCAGCGTGATGCACACCGACATGGGCTACCCGCTGACCCTGGGCACCGGCGTGACCATCGGCCATAACGCGATGCTGCACGGTTGCACCGTCGACGACTACAGCCTGATCGGCATCAACGCGGTGATCCTCAACGGCGCCAAGATCGGCAAGCACTGCATCATCGGCGCCAATTCGCTGATCGGCGAAGGCAAGGAAATCCCTGACGGTTCGTTGGTGATGGGCTCGCCGGGCAAAGTGGTGCGTGAGCTGACCGATGCGCAAAAACGCATGCTGGAAGCGAGTGCCGCGCACTATGTGCATAACTCCCAGCGCTATGCGCGCGACCTGGCTGAGCAGGAAGAATGAACCCGATTGAACGCCCCGTCGCGTCGCCGTGCGTGAGCATTTGCGCCTTGGATGACGACGACATTTGCACCGGCTGCCAGCGCACGGTGGATGAGATCACGCGCTGGAGCCGCATGGACAATGCCGAGCGCCGGGTGGTGTTGGGGTTGTGTCATGAGCGGGCGAAGGCCAGTGGGTTGGTGTGGATGATTCCTGGAAAATCGGGCGCCTGATAGATCGCTATCGCAGGCAAGCCAGCTCCCACATTGAAGGTATTCACAATTCAAACTGTGGGAGCTGGCTTGCCTGCGATAGGGCCCGTCCAGACGACATATTTCCAAATGTGAAGTACCCTGTGCCCCTTGTCCACAGGCCCACACTCCCATGCTCTTCCTGATCGCCTACATCAGCAGCGTCGTGCTGATCAACTTCGCCTTCTCCACCGCCCCGCACCTGGACGTCATCTGGTCCGCCTGGGGTGGCCTGGTCTTCATCCTGCGCGACATGGTGCAAACCCGCTTCGGCCACGGCGCAATCGTCGCGATGCTGGCGGCGCTGGTGCTGTCGTACGTCACCTCCGATCCGGCCATTGCCCTGGCCAGCGCCACGGCGTTCGCGGTGTCCGAGTGCATTGACTGGCTGGTGTTCAGCATCACCAAGCGCCCGCTCCACGACCGCCTGTGGATAAGTTCGGCGCTGAGCATTCCCCTCGACACCTTTATCTTCTTCGGCCTGATCGGCGCGCTGACGCCTGCGGTGGCCGGCACTGCATTGGTGTCCAAATTCGCCGGAGTCACGGTGGTGTGGCTGGTCATGGCCTGGCGTATCCGCAAGCGAGCCGTCGCCAACTGAGGCCAATTTTTACAGTTCATGTAAAATGCCGGCCTTTCTCCACATGATCCGCTCCCCTGAGGACCTGAGATGACCCGAATCGGAACTCCATTGTCGCCAACCGCGACCCGCGTTTTGCTGTGTGGCTGCGGTGAGCTGGGCAAGGAAGTGGTAATCGAACTGCAACGCCTGGGCGTTGAAGTGATTGCCGTGGATCGCTACGCCAACGCGCCGGCCATGCAGGTGGCGCACCGTAGCCACGTGATCAACATGCTCGACGGCGCCGCCCTGCGTGCGGTGATCGAAGCCGAGAAGCCGCACTTTATCGTGCCGGAAATCGAAGCCATCGCCACCGCCACCCTGGTGGAACTGGAAGCCGAAGGCTTCACCGTGATCCCGACCGCCCGCGCTACTTCGCTGACCATGAACCGCGAAGGCATCCGTCGCTTGGCCGCCGAAGAGCTGGACCTGCCGACGTCGCCGTACCACTTCGCCGACACCTTCGAAGACTACAGCAAGGCCGTGCAGGACCTGGGCTTCCCGTGTGTGGTCAAGCCGGTGATGAGCTCGTCGGGCAAGGGCCAGAGCCTGCTGCGCAGCGCCGATGATGTGCAGAAAGCCTGGGATTACGCTCAGGAAGGTGGCCGTGCCGGTAAGGGCCGGGTGATCATCGAAGGCTTTATCGACTTCGACTACGAAATCACCCTGCTGACCGTGCGCCATATTGGCGGCACCACCTTCTGCGCGCCGGTGGGTCACCGTCAGGAGAAGGGCGACTACCAGGAATCCTGGCAGCCTCAGGCCATGAGCCCGATTGCCCTGGCTGAGTCCGAGCGCGTTGCCAAGGCGGTGACCGAAGCCTTGGGCGGCCGTGGCCTGTTTGGCGTGGAGCTGTTCATCAAGGGTGACCAGGTGTGGTTCAGCGAAGTGTCGCCGCGTCCGCATGACACCGGCTTGGTGACCCTGATTTCCCAGGACCTGTCGCAGTTCGCCCTGCACGCGCGCGCCATCCTCGGCTTGCCGATCCCATTGATCCGTCAGTTCGGGCCTTCGGCCTCGGCGGTGATTCTGGTGGAAGGGCAGTCGACCCAGACGGCGTTCGCCAACCTGGGTGCAGCCTTGAGCGAGCCGGACACGGCGTTGCGCCTGTTTGGCAAGCCGGAAGTGAATGGTCAGCGCCGCATGGGTGTGGCGTTGGCGCGGGATGAGTCGATTGAAGCGGCTCGTGCCAAGGCGACCCGTGCTTCGAAGGCTGTTGTAGTAGAGCTGTAACCGCGGCGCGTCTATCGCAGGCAAGCCAGCTCCCACATTTGAAGGTATTCACAATTCAACCTGTAGGAGCCGGCTTGCCGGCGATTCGATCTATCAGGCGACTCGATTCAAATCGTTGTTACGCGTCTCTTTCAGGCACAGCACAGCCATCAAGCTGAGCAACGCGGCCGCCGACACATACCCACCGACATAACTCAGCCCACCCATCGCCACCAGCTTGGTCGCGAAGAACGGTGCCGCCGACGCGCCCACAATCCCACCCAGGTTATACGCCGCCGATGCGCCGGTATAACGCACGCGGGTCGGGAACAATTCCGGCAGCATCGCGCCCATTGGCGCGAAGGTCACGCCCATCAGGAACAGCTCCAACGCCAGGAACAGCGCAACTGCCCAAGTAGTGCCGTGGGTCAGCAACGGCTCCATGGTAAAGCCCGACAGAATCGCCAGGACCGCCCCTACGATCAGCACCGGCTTGCGCCCGTAGCGATCACTGGCCAAGGCGGCAAGTGGTGTCGCCAGGCCCATGAACAGCACGGCAAAGCACAGCAGGCCGAGGAAGGTTTCGCGGCTGTAGCCCAGCGTCGACACGCCGTAGCTCAGTGAAAACGCGGTGGTGATGTAGAACAGCGCGTAGCACACCACCATCGATGCTGCGCCCAGCAAGACCGGCAGCCAATGCTGGCTGAACAGTTCCACCAGCGGCACCTTCACCGGGGCTTCTTTGGCGACAGCATTGGCGAACACCGGGGTCTCATGCAGTTTCAGGCGTGCATACAGGCCAACCATCACCAAGGCTGCGCTGAGGATGAACGGGATACGCCAGCCCCAGCTGCGGAACTGCTCATCGCTCAGGCTCATGGCCAGGATCAGGAACAGGCCGTTGGCCGCCAGGAACCCAATCGATGGGCCCAATTGCGGGAACATGCCGAACCAGGCGCGTTTGCCCTTTGGCGCGTTCTCGGTGGCCAGCAGCGCAGCGCCGCCCCATTCCCCGCCAAGGCCCAGGCCCTGGCCGAAGCGCAGCACACACAACAGGATCGGCGCCCAGGCCCCAATGCTGTCATAGCCGGGCAGTAAACCGATCAGCGTTGTACACACGCCCATCAGCAGCAAGGAAGCCACCAGCGTGGATTTACGCCCGATGCGGTCGCCGAAGTGACCGAACAGCGCCGAGCCCAGCGGGCGGGCGATAAAGGCGATGCCGAAGGTCAGGAACGACGCGAGCATCTGCGCCGTGCCGGACGTCTGTGGGAAGAACACCGGGCCGATCACCAGCGCGGCGGCGGTGGCGTAGATATAGAAGTCGTAGAACTCGATGGCGGTGCCGACGATGCTCGCCGTGGCGACCCGTGCGGTCGAGTTGGTCGGGGCGGCGGTCGCAGCCTCGTTATAGGTGGTGCTCATGCGGGTATCCCTGATGGTCAGTGCGCGTTAGGACGCGGATTGTTATTGGTCGAACACCCATGGATCAGGGTTGTGCGCGGGGCGGCTCGGGATGGGAGCAAACACCGGTCAGACACGGTAAAACGGTGCCTGGACACGCTGGGTGCGGGTAGCACGCGGTCGGGCGGGGCTCTGGTAAGCCGCAGCGATTATAGGAAGGGGTTTGCGGATCCAACAAGGGGCTGGCTTGCCAGCGATGCGGATCTTTGTAGGAGCCGGCTTGTGTGGGAGCCGGGCTCGCCCGCGATGCAGGCGACTCGGTTGATGAGTTGCACCGAGGCGATGCTATCGCAGGCAAGCCAGCTCCCACACAAGCCAGCGCCTACAGAGGGGTCAGGCGGCGACGGGCATTCGGCTGGTGTGCCAGATCAGCACTTTGCTCACCCGGTTGTCCTCGGTTTCGAGGATTTCCAGGCGGTAGCGGCCGATTTTCAGGCACACCGCACAGTCGGGAATGGTCTCCAGTGCTTCGGTGACCAGGCCGTTGAGGGTCTTGGGGCCGTCGCTGGGCAGGTGCCAGCCCAGACTTTTGTTCAGCTCGCGGATCGAAGCGGCGCCGTCGATGATGTAGCGGCCGTCGGGTTGCGCTTCGATGTGCGGGTTGTCTGCACTCTGCTCGCTTTCGAATTCGCCGACGATTTCTTCGAGGATGTCTTCCAGGGTGACGATGCCCAGCACTTCGCCGTATTCGTCCACCACCATGCCCAGGCGCCGCTGCTGCTTGTGGAAGTTGAGTAGTTGCAACTGCAGCGGCGTGCTTTCCGGCACGAAGTAGGGCTCGTGGCAGGCCGCAAGTAATGCTTCTTTGGTCAGGCTGGCATCCGGCAGCAGGTGCTGGATCTGCCGGGTGTTGAGCACTGCTTCGACCTGGTTGATATCGCTGTGGAACACCGGCAGGCGCGTGCGCTGGGACGTGCGCAGTTGTTCGATGATTTCCTCGACCGAATCGTCCAGGTTGATGCCGTCCACTTCGCTGCGCGGCACGAGGATGTCATTGACGGTGATGTTGTCCAGGGCATGGATACCGGGCATGCCAGGAGTGCGGCCTGCATCGGCCTCGGGTTCCGGCTCGTCGTCATGCTCGGGCAGCGGCTCGTCGCTCTTTTTCACCACGCCGGAGGTGCGCGTGAACGGGCGCAGCAACAGCAGGCTGGTGCCATTGAGCAGCCAGGCCAAGGGGTAGAGGATTTTCAGCGGCACGCCCAGCAGCGTATTGCCGAAACCCAGCACGGCTTGCGGGTGGCGAGTAGCCAGGGTGCGGGGCAGGTAGTCGGCCAGGATCAGCAGGATCGCGCAGGAGATCAGCCAGCCGAGCCACGGGCCGTTCTGGGCCCAGGCGTAGATGGCCAGCAGAGTGCAGAGAATCACCACGGCGGCGCGGCACAGGCTGTTGCACAAGATCAGGCTGTTGCGCGGAAAGCTCAGGCGGGCGGCTGCCTTGTCGCCCTGGCGTGTACCGGGGCGCAGGGCCAGCAGGTGCTGCTGTGCGGCTTCGATGGCAGTAAACAGCGCGGCCCATAACACCAGCAAGGCAATTACGGCGAGCATCGGCCCTAGGGGCAAGTTGTCCATGATCGCTGCCCGTCAGATATGCAGGATGTATTCGCGAACCAGCTTGCTGCCGAAATAGGCCAGCATCAGCAGGCAGAAACCGGCCAGGGTCCAGCGGATCGCCTTGTGCCCACGCCAGCCGAGGCGGTTGCGGCCCCACAGCAGTACGCTGAACACCACCCAGGCCAGGCACGCCAGCAAGGTTTTGTGCACCAGGTGCTGGGCGAACAGGTTTTCGACGAACAGCCAGCCGGAGATCAGCGACAGCGACAGCAGCGTCCAGCCGGCCCACAGGAAACCGAACAGCAGGCTTTCCATGGTTTGCAGCGGTGGGAAGTTCTTGATCAGCCCGGACGGGTGTTTGTTTTTGAGCTGGTGGTCCTGCAGCAGCAGGAGCAGCGCCTGGAACACCGCGATGGTGAACATGCCGTAGGCGAGGATCGACAGCAGGATATGCGCGAGGATGCCTGGCTCTTCATCAATGACCTGCACGGTGCCGGTCGGGGTGAAATGCGCCAGCAGTACCGTCAACATGCCCAGTGGGAAAAGGAGCACCAGCAGGTTCTCGACGGGAATGCGGTAGCAGGCCAGCAGGGTCAGCGCGATGACGGCGGCAGCGATCAGGCTGGCGGCGCTGAAAAAGTCCAGGCCCAGGCCGACCGGTGTCATCAGGTGGGTGAACAGGCTCGTGGCATGGGCCAGCAGGGCGAGGACGCCAAGGCCCACCAGCAGACGTTTGTCCGCTTTGGTGCCTTGGGCCAGACGAGTGCCCTGATAGAGGGTCGCAGCGGCGTACAGAATGGCGGCGGCGAGGCTGGGTAGCAAACTGGGTGACAAGGGGACCATAAATCCTGATAGACAAGCCCGAAAGGCGCTGAGTTTGGCATACCCCTGCGTTCCACGAAAGACTCCCGGGCCAGACAGCGGGTGTGCACTGGCGCAGTCTTCGCTATAATCCGCGACCTGCCCACGCCGCAGGCTCGCCGAGCGCTGTTTTTAATAGCGATTTACCACAGCCTGGGCCGCCATTACCTCGGTCTATGAATAGGGCCTGAAAGGATCGCGCATGTTTGAAAATCTGACTGACCGTCTCTCGCAGACGCTGCGCCATGTCACCGGCAAGGCCAAGCTGACCGAGGACAATATTAAAGACACCCTGCGCGAAGTGCGCATGGCGTTGCTGGAAGCCGACGTGGCCTTGCCTGTGGTCAAGGACTTCGTCAATTCGGTCAAAGAGCGCGCGGTGGGCACCGAAGTGTCCCGCAGCCTGACCCCGGGCCAGGCCTTTGTGAAGATCGTCCAGGCCGAACTCGAAAGCCTGATGGGCGCGGCCAACGAAGACCTGAACCTCAGCGCCGTGCCACCGGCCGTCGTATTGATGGCAGGTTTGCAGGGTGCGGGTAAGACCACCACCGCCGGCAAGCTGGCGCGCTTCCTTAAAGAGCGCAAGAAGAAGTCCGTGATGGTGGTGTCGGCTGACGTCTACCGTCCGGCCGCGATCAAGCAGCTGGAAATGCTGGCAGGCGAAGTGGGCGTGACCTTCTTCCCGTCCGACCTGAGCCAGAAGCCGGTTGATATCGCCAACGCTGCTATTAAAGAAGCGAAGCTCAAGTTCATCGACGTGGTCATCGTCGATACCGCCGGTCGCCTGCACATCGACGAAGAGATGATGGGCGAGATCAAGGCGCTGCATGCCGCGATCAACCCGGTCGAGACGCTGTTCGTGGTCGACGCCATGACCGGCCAGGACGCCGCCAACACCGCCAAGGCATTCGGCGACGCACTGCCACTGACCGGTGTGATCCTCACCAAGGTCGACGGCGATGCCCGTGGCGGTGCGGCGCTGTCGGTACGTGCCATCACCGGCAAGCCAATCAAGTTCATCGGTATGGGCGAGAAGAGCGAAGCGCTCGAGCCGTTCCACCCTGAGCGTATTGCTTCGCGCATTCTTGGCATGGGCGACGTGCTCAGCCTGATCGAGCAGGCCGAAGCCACGCTCGACAAGGACAAGGCCGACAAGCTGGCCAAGAAGCTGAAGAAGGGCAAGGGCTTCGACCTCGAAGACTTCCGCGACCAGCTGCAGCAAATGAAGAACATGGGCGGCCTTGGCGGCCTGATGGACAAGCTGCCGAACATCGGCGGTGTGAACCTGGCGCAGATGGGCAATGCCCAGGGCGCGGCAGAGAAGCAGTTCAAGCAGATGGAAGCCATCATCAACTCCATGACCCCGGCCGAGCGCCGCGACCCTGAGCTGATCAGCGGTTCGCGCAAACGTCGGATCGCCATGGGCTCCGGCACCCAGGTGCAGGACATCGGCCGCTTGATCAAGCAGCACAAGCAGATGCAGAAGATGATGAAGAAATTCTCTGCCAAAGGCGGCATGGCCAAGATGATGCGCGGCATGGGCGGTATGTTGCCCGGCGGCGGCATGCCCAAGATGTAAAGAATTCGAGCGCAAGCCCGCTTGCGCTCCGACCCACAGGGATGTGGGATCTCCAGCAAACCCGCCGTTGGCGGGGGCTGACTCGCCGTTTTAACCGACGGCTCTATAGCAGATCTGAATGGCATGCCGATAGGCGCCAGAAAAAGACATTTGCAAAAGTCCGGATATTCCTTAGAATATGCGGCCTTTCGGGCACCTATGCCCGCTGTGCATTTAGATTTGCAGCACCGACTACAGGAACGATGTTCACATGCTAACAATCCGTCTTGCCCTTGGCGGCTCCAAAAAGCGCCCGTTTTACCACTTGACCGTAACTGACAGCCGCAACCCACGTGACGGCTCTCACAAGGAACAAGTTGGCTTCTTCAACCCGATCGCTCGTGGTCAAGAAGTTCGTCTGTCCGTGAACCAAGAGCGCGTAGCCTACTGGCTGAGCGTTGGTGCACAACCTTCTGAGCGCGTTGCTCAGTTGCTGAAGGACGCTTCTAAGGCTGCGGCCTGAGCGATATGAACGCGACGCCAGCTGTTGCTGATGATTTGATCGTTATCGGCAAGATTTATTCTGTTCATGGCGTTCGCGGCGAAGTGAAGGTGTATTCCTTTACTGATCCGACTGAAAACCTGTTGCAGTACAAGACCTGGACGCTCAAGCGCGAAGGGAGTGTGAAACAGGTCGAGCTGGTCAGTGGACGCGGGAGCGATAAGTTCCTGGTCGCAAAGCTCAAGGGTCTTGATGATCGTGAAGAAGCTCGTCTTCTGGCTGGTTATGAGATCTGCGTGCCGCGCAACCTGTTCCCTGAATTGACCGATGGCGAGTACTACTGGTACCAGCTGGAAGGTCTGAAGGTTATTGATCAACTGGGGCAATTGCTCGGGAAAATCGATCATCTTCTGGAAACCGGCGCCAATGATGTAATGGTGGTCAAGCCTTGCGCTGGCAGCCTGGATGATCGCGAACGCCTGTTGCCGTATACCGAGCAATGCGTGTTGGCCGTCGACCTGGCCGCGGGCGAGATGAAGGTGGAATGGGACGCGGACTTCTAAGCGTGGCTAATTTGCGCATTGAAGTGATCAGTTTGTTTCCCGAGATGTTTTCCGCCATCAGCGAGTACGGCATCACCAGTCGGGCGGTGAAACAGGGGCTCTTGCAGCTCACCTGTTGGAACCCGCGAGACTACACGACGGATCGACATCACACTGTGGACGATCGCCCATTTGGCGGTGGCCCGGGCATGGTGATGAAGATCAAGCCTCTGGAAGACGCGTTGGTTCAGGCCAAGGCAGCTGCCGGGGAGAAGGCGAAGGTAATTTACCTGTCCCCTCAAGGCCGTCAGCTGAAACAGGCTGGGGTCCGCGAACTGGCGAATGAGGAAGCACTGATCCTGATTGCCGGTCGCTATGAAGGCATTGACGAGCGGTTTATTGAAGCTCATGTCGATGAAGAGTGGTCGATTGGGGACTATGTCCTGTCTGGCGGCGAGCTGCCGGCGATGGTCCTGATAGATGCGGTTACACGACTGCTGCCTGGAGCTTTAGGGCATGCGGACTCCGCGGAGGAAGATTCCTTCACGGATGGTTTGCTGGATTGCCCGCACTACACCCGACCGGAGGTGTATGCGGATCAGCGTGTTCCCGACGTATTGCTAAGTGGCAATCACGCACACATCCGGCGTTGGCGTTTACAGCAGTCCCTTGGTCGGACCTATGAACGACGCGCCGATCTTCTGGAAAGCCGCTCGCTTTCTGGAGAAGAGAAGAAGCTGCTCGAGGAATACATCCTCGCGCGGGACGATAGTTAACAACGTATCGATGGTAGGTCCATTGACTTACCTTAGGAGCACAGCATGACTAACAAAATCATCCTTGCACTCGAAGCAGAGCAGATGACCAAAGAGATCCCTACCTTTGCCCCGGGCGACACCATTGTCGTTCAGGTGAAAGTGAAGGAAGGCGACCGTTCGCGTCTGCAAGCGTTCGAAGGCGTGGTAATCGCCAAGCGTAACCGTGGTGTGAACAGTGCTTTCACTGTTCGTAAAATCTCCAACGGTGTTGGTGTAGAGCGTACTTTCCAGACCTACAGCCCGCAAATCGACAGCATGGCCGTCAAGCGTCGCGGTGACGTACGTAAAGCCAAGCTGTACTACCTGCGTGACCTGTCCGGTAAAGCAGCTCGCATCAAGGAAAAACTGGCTTAAGTCCAGCTTCCCGATGCAGAAAAAAGCAGCCTACGGGCTGCTTTTTTGTGCCTGAAATTTGTCTAGTCCCGGTATTTGTTTATGACCACCCGCCTTGAAGAAATCCAGCGCCGCACCGACCTGTCCGTCACCCACGTGACCAAGGCCGTGTTCCCGCCGACCACCAACCACCACAACACCCTGTTCGGCGGCACCGCCCTGGCCTGGATGGATGAAGTGTCGTTCATTACGGCCACGCGTTTTTGCCGGTTGCCGTTGGTGACCGTGTCTACCGACCGCATCGACTTCAACCACGCAATTCCTGCCGGCTCCATCGTTGAACTGATCGGCCGAGTGATCAAGGTCGGCAACACCAGCCTCAAGGTTGAAGTGCAAGTGTTCGTTGAGAGCATGAGTGCCGATGGTCGCGAGAAGGCAATCCAGGGTGTGTTCAGCTTTGTGGCCATCGATGCCGACAAGCGCCCCGTTCCGGTGCTGCCAGGCTTTGCTGACTGATCTGAAACCGGGTCGTGGCTATCGCAGGCAAGCCAGCTCCCACATGTGCTCGATGTCGATCACACACCAGCGGCCAAACACAAAACCCCTGTAGGAGCCGGCTTGCCGGCGATGAGGCCCGCAACAGTGCCGCAACGTTTGAAACCGCCATCGCAGGCAAGCCAGCTCCCACATGTGCCCAGTGTCGGTCACCCATCAGCGGCCAAACACAAAACCCCCGTAGGAGCCGGCTTGCCGGCGATGAGGCCCGCAACAGCGCCGCAATATTTGAAACTGCCATCGCCGGCAAGCCAGCGCCTACATGCGGTAGCATCTGCCTATTCTTTTCAGCGTCTGAGCCCCCATGCCCGCCATTGACCACCCCTTGATCGACCGATTCCTCGACGCCCTGTGGCTGGAAAAAGGCCTGTCCGACAACACCCGTCAGGCCTACCGCAGTGACCTGGCCCTGTTCAACGGCTGGCTACAGGAAAAAAACCTGGAACTGGTCAATGCCGGCCGCGAGTTGATCCTCGACCACCTGGCCTGGCGCCTGGAGCAGAACTACAAACCCCGCTCCACTGCACGATTCCTCTCTGGCGTGCGTGGCTTTTATCGCTACCTGCTGCGCGAAAAGCTGATCGCCCTCGACCCCACCCTGCAGGTCGATATGCCGCAGCTTGGCAGGCCATTGCCCAAATCCCTGTCAGAAGCCGACGTCGACGCCTTGCTCGCTGCCCCTGACCTGAGCGAAGCCATCGGCCAGCGTGACCGCGCGATGCTCGAAGTGCTGTACGCCTGTGGCCTGCGCGTCACCGAGCTGATCAGCCTGACCCTGGAGCAAGTCAACCTGCGCCAGGGCGTGTTGCGGGTGATGGGCAAGGGCAGCAAGGAGCGCCTGGTGCCCATGGGCGAGGAGGCGATTGTGTGGGTCGAGCGCTACATGCGCGATGCGCGTAGCGAACTGCTGGGTGGGCGGCCCAGTGATGTGCTGTTTCCGAGCCTGCGCGGCGAGCAGATGACGCGCCAAACCTTCTGGCACCGCATCAAGCACCAGGCCAAGGTCGCCGGGATCGGCAAGGCACTGTCGCCCCACACGTTGCGCCATGCCTTTGCCACGCATTTGCTCAACCACGGTGCGGATTTGCGTGTGGTCCAGATGCTGCTCGGCCACAGCGATTTATCCACAACCCAGATCTATACCCATGTGGCTCGCGCACGTTTGCAGGATATGCACGCCAAACATCACCCGCGAGGCTGAAAACCGCCAATTTATCCCGCCACGGGCTGCCCTGCGGCCCAACTGTGGTAGGCTTTGCCGGTTAGCAAAGGGGATGGCCCACGCCCGGGTTTCCACATCGGTGCGACTGCTTCCGTCCCTGCATCTGCCTTCAGGAGTTCCCATGCGCTTGACCCAGATTATTGCCGCCGCAGCCATTGCGTTGGTTTCCACCTTTGCGTTTGCCGATGACGCTGCCGAGCAGACCATCCGCAAGAGCCTGGCCAACCTGCAGCTCGATACCCCGATCGAAAGCATCAGCGCCAGCCCCATGGCCGGCCTGTATGAAGTCAAGCTCAAGGGCAGCCGTGTGCTGTACGCCAGTGCCGATGGCCAGTACATCGTCCAGGGCTACCTGTTCCAATTGAAGGACGGCAAGCCGGTCAACCTGACCGAGAAAGCCGAGCGCCTGGGCGTGTCCAAGCTGATCAACGGCATCCCGGTGGCTGAAACCGTGGTTTACCCGGCCATCGGCGAGACCAAGACCCACATCACCGTGTTCACCGACACCACTTGCCCGTACTGCCACAAGCTGCATGCCGAAGTGCCGGCGCTGAACAAGCTGGGTGTGGAAGTGCGCTACGTAGCGTTCCCGCGCCAGGGCCTGGGCTCGCCGGGTGACGAGCAGCTGCAAGCCGTGTGGTGCTCGGCCGACAAGAAAGCGGCCATGGACAAGATGGTCGATGGCAAGGAAATCAAGGCAGCCAAGTGCGCCAACCCGGTTTCCAAGCAGTTCGCTCTGGGCCAGTCCATCGGCGTGAACGGTACACCGGCCATCGTTTTGGCTGATGGCCAAGTGATTCCGGGCTACCAGCCGGCGCCGCAAGTTGCCAAACTGGCGCTGAGTGCCAAATAAACCAGCATCGTCGAACCTTTGACGATCATGGCCCGCTGAAGAGTCGGCGGGCCACTAATTGAAAGCCGCAGTCGTGCGGCTGTTTTCCACGGCCGACCTCGCGTCGGCCGTTTCATGGGGAGTTCTTCAGTGAAACCGGTCAAAGTAGGCATCTGTGGGTTAGGGACCGTCGGTGGCGGCACCTTTAACGTACTTCAGCGTAACGCTGAGGAAATTTCCCGCCGTGCAGGTCGCGGGATTGAAGTGGCACAAATTGCCACACGTTCGCCAAAGCCTCAGTTCGAAACGACCGGTATTGCGATTACCAACGATGTGTTCGCTGTTGCCACCAACCCTGAGATCGATATCGTCATCGAACTGGTCGGCGGCTATACCGTGGCCCGTGAGTTGGTGCTCAAGGCCATTGAGAACGGCAAGCACGTGGTCACCGCCAACAAGGCGCTGATCGCCGTGCACGGCAACGAGATCTTCGCCAAGGCCCGCGAGAAGGGCGTGATCGTGGCATTCGAAGCCGCCGTGGCCGGTGGCATCCCGGTGATCAAGGCGATCCGTGAAGGCCTGTCCGCCAACCGTATCAACTGGGTGGCCGGCATCATCAACGGCACCGGTAACTTCATCCTCACCGAAATGCGCGAGAAGGGCCGTACGTTCGAAGACGTGCTGGCCGAAGCCCAGGCCCTGGGTTACGCCGAAGCCGACCCGACTTTCGACGTGGAAGGCATCGACGCAGCGCACAAGCTGACCATCCTGGCCTCCATCGCCTTTGGTATTCCGCTGCAGTTCGACAAGGCTTACACCGAAGGCATCACCAAACTGACCACTGCCGACGTGAACTACGCCGAAGCGCTGGGCTACCGCATCAAGCACCTGGGCGTGGCGCGCAGCACACCGGCCGGTATCGAACTGCGTGTGCACCCGACGCTGATCCCGGCCGACCGCCTGATCGCCAACGTCAATGGCGTGATGAACGCGGTGATGGTCAACGGTGATGCGGCAGGTTCCACCCTGTTCTACGGCGCCGGCGCCGGCATGGAGCCAACGGCTTCGTCGGTCATCGCCGACCTGGTGGACGTGGTCCGCGCCATGACCAGCGACCCGGAAAACCGCGTGCCGCACCTGGCCTTCCAGCCGGACTCGCTGTCGGCCCATCCGATCCTGCCGATCGAAGCTTGCGAGAGCGCCTACTACCTGCGCATCCAGGCCCAGGACCACCCGGGCGTATTGGCCCAGGTCGCCAGCATCCTGTCGGAGCGCGGCATCAATATCGAGTCGATCATGCAGAAGGAAGTCGAGGAGCAAAACGGCCAGGTGCCGATGATCCTGCTGACCCACCGCGTGCTCGAGCAGCACATCAACGACGCCATCGCCGCCCTCGAAGCCCTGCAAGGCGTGGTCGGCCCGGTGGTGCGGATCCGCGTCGAACACCTGAACTAATGGTTTTGCTGCAAGGGCCCCGCAGGTTCGGCGGCCCTTGTTCAAGAATGCTCTAGAGGAGCCAGTCATGCGTTATATCAGTACCCGCGGCCAGGCACCGGCCCTGAATTTCGAAGACGTTTTGCTGGCAGGCCTTGCCACTGACGGCGGCCTGTACGTGCCGGAAAACCTGCCACGCTTTACCCAGGAAGAAATCGCCTCCTGGGCCGGCCTGCCGTACCACGAACTGGCTTTCCGCGTGATGCGCCCGTTCGTCACCGGCAGCATTCCGGATGCAGACTTCAAGAAGATCCTGGAAGAGACCTACGGCGTGTTCTCCCACAACGCCATCGCGCCTCTGCGCCAGCTGAACGGCAACGAGTGGGTGCTGGAACTGTTCCACGGCCCGACCCTGGCGTTCAAGGACTTCGCCCTGCAACTGCTGGGGCGCCTGCTGGACTACGTGTTGCAAAAACGCGGCGAGCGCGTGGTGATCATCGGTGCCACCTCCGGTGATACCGGTTCGGCCGCCATCGAAGGCTGCAAGCACTGCGAAAACGTCGACATCTTCATCCTGCACCCGCACAAGCGCGTGTCGGAAGTACAACGTCGCCAGATGACCACCATCTTTGGTGACAACATCCACAACATCGCCATCGAAGGCAACTTCGATGACTGCCAGGAAATGGTCAAGAACAGCTTCGCTGACCAGAGCTTCCTGAAGGGCACGCGACTGGTGGCGGTGAACTCGATCAACTGGGCACGGATCATGGCCCAGATCGTCTACTACTTCCACGCCTCCCTGCAGTTGGGCGGCCCGGCGCGTTCGGTGTCGTTCTCGGTGCCAACCGGTAACTTCGGTGACATCTTCGCCGGCTACCTGGCGCGCAACATGGGCCTGCCGATCAACCAGTTGATCGTCGCCACCAATCGCAATGACATCCTGCACCGCTTCATGAGCGGCAACCAGTACGTCAAGGAAACCCTGCACGCCACGCTGTCGCCGTCCATGGACATCATGGTTTCGTCGAACTTCGAACGCCTGCTGTTCGACATGCACGGTCGCAACGGTGCGGCGATTGCCGGCTTGATGGACACCTTCAAGAGCGGCGGCGGCTTCAGCGTGGATGAAGAGCGCTGGACCGAAACCCGCAAGCTGTTCGACTCGCTGGCCGTGGACGATGCGCAGACCTGCGAAACCATCGCAGAAGTCTATGCCCAGACCGGCGAACTGCTCGACCCGCACACCGCCATCGGTGTGAAAGCCGCCCGCGAATGCCGTCGCAGCCTGGATATCCCGATGGTGATCCTGGGCACTGCGCACCCGGTGAAATTCCCGGAGGCCGTGGAGAAGGCTGGTGTTGGCAAGGCACTGGAATTGCCGGTGCACCTGGCTGACCTGTTCGAGCGTGAAGAGCGCTGCACAGTGCTGGCCAATGACCTGAAGGCGGTGCAGGCGTTTGTGAGCCAGCATGGCAACCGGGGCAAGCCGCTGTAAGGCAAGCCACGTAGACAAAAACGCCGCTGTCCCTTCCTTGGGGCAGCGGCGTTTTTTGTTTCTGGCAGGCCCGGCTTGGCGTGAGCGGCTACGTTAGAAGTTTCTGCGCGATGGCCAACACGGTGCTGAACGCCGTAAACATGGCCATTACCACCCCCAGGGGGTACCAGAAATTTTCACGGGTTATCTTGTGTGTTTCAGCCGTGAGTTTGCGTTGCTCCGCATAGATGCGTGATATGTCGGCGTGAATCTTCTCTAACGCCGCTTGCTCTTTGTCGTGTTCCAGCATTGTCTTCATCCTTCGCAATAAGGGCCTTTTGACATGCGCTTTTATCGGCATAACAGCCTGTTCAGCGCTCACCGAGTATAGGATTCACCTCAGCTAGCAGCCTTCGGCAAACCCCAAAACAGCCGCCCATTGCGTAAGCAGGTATGTGCGCCGTTTTTTCGTTGTCATGTTGCAAGCGCATGCTGGAATCCGTCACCCCTGACGACCCCATAAAGACGATAAAGCGAACTTTCCTACGTCACAAACAGTCACTTAGGATAGATGCAGCTCCCGTTGAACCGATTGTTCCCGAACTATTGAGTGGTGATCGAGATGGAAAGTATCAGCCTATTGCTCGAAGAAGCACTGAGCCCTTATCAGGTTACGCTGACCACCTCAGGTGTGCAGGGCGAGTGCCTGGTGACCGTGAAGAATCCTGCTGGCGCTATCGTCGTCGAGCGTGAAGTCGACCGGGCGCAATTGATGGACAAGCGCGTGCTGGTGGATGTAGTGGACTGCTTGCTGCGAGACCTGAAAATCGCCGAAGGGCGCCTGGAACCTTCCGTCATCGCTGCCCTGAGAAACGCTGCCCAGACACGCAACGCTGCCGTGGCATGAAGAAAAGTTTATCTGAGGAAACTTCCTACATCATGGCCGGTCAGACTTTATAACGGCAAGAGCAAGCATTGTGCTCCGGTGTTTGTGGCTTGTCGTACTGGTCTTTGTAGGCCACGTTTAACCCCGAAGTGTCTCCCCACTCTTCGGGGTTTCTTTTTGCCTGGGATTTGTCAGGGAGCAGGGGCTTCCTGGAAAAAGCTCGGGTTATCCAACAGGTAACGCTCGCGTGTGGCAGGGTCCAGCCAGGAAGCGTAAGACTGCTGTACTTCCCCTTGTGGGATATCTCGCAGTACCGCATTGATGCGATCGATGGCCTGCCTCCCTTGGGCGGTGTCGGAGCAGCCAATGTAGGTGCGCTGGTAGGGCGCGGAGCCTTTGATCGGGAAGAACACCAGATCCTGGGGGTCGATACCCTGCTGCTGAGCGTGGTAACGAATTTCCGTCCAATAGCCCAGTACCGCCTCCAGTCGGCCAAGACGCTGCATCTGCAACAGGCTACCGAGCGCGTCGTTACCGTAATGCAGGGCCAGTCGATGAGGCGCGGCGTGCTTGAGCCGCTCGTCGATGGCCGGGCCATAGCTGCGCTCGGCAATTGCCCCCAGGCGTGCATTGCGCGCTTCGAGAAACGCCTGCAGGTCAAACTGGCCGTCGACGATATAGGGCGCCATCGCTTGCTCTTTGCTGCGGCGGATCATCACCCCGTTGCTGACCACCACAAAGGCCTGGTCCGAAAACACCACATAGCTGGCCCGCTCAGGTGTCCACAGCAGCGAAGGGTCGCAGGTGAACGAGGGCTCGCGCAGCATTTGCGTGCCACGGGCGCGATTGACGTGCAGGATCTGGTGCCGATATTCCGGCAGCCGCTCCTTGAGCATCGGCAACAGCGCGTCCAGCGCGCCCTGGCCTTTCTGTGGTCCTTCGAAAATGGTCAGTGGCGGCAAGTCGCGCAGCAGCCAGATCAAGGTGTCCTCGGCGTTGGCCAAGAGTGGCCACCCACTGCAGAGCATGACCATGGCGAGGCACACTTGCCTGAACCAGCGCCTGGCGCGGCGAGCCATCAGATCGCGCCAGCCTCACGCAAGCGGGTGATGGCCAGGGCGTCGTAGCCCAGCTCATTGAGCACCACGCTGTTGTGTTCCCCCAATTGCGGGCCCACCCATTCACAACTGCCGGGCGTATCGGAAAGCTTGGGCACGATACCGGGCATCTTGAAATCTTTGCCGCCTGGCAATTGCGCCTTGAGGAACATTTCCCGGGCCAGAAACTGCGGGTCGCCCAGCATGTCTTCGGCGCTGTAGATACGGCTGGCGGGCACCTCGGCCTTGTTGAGTTGCTCGACCACCTGCTCCAGCGGCAACGAATTGACCCAGCGATCGATCACGCCGTATAGCTCATCACGGCGGCTGTCACGCCCATCATTGCTGGCCAGCGCGGGGTCGTTGGCCAGGTCGTCACGGCCGATGGCGCTCATGAAACGCTTGAAGATCGCATCACCGTTGGCGCCGATCTGCACGTGCTTGCCGTCGGCACTGGTGTGGATGGAAGAGGGCGTGATGCCGGGCATGATGTTGCCGGTGCGCTCGCGAATGAAACCGAACACGTCGAACTCCGGAATCATGCTTTCCATCATGGCGAAAATGGCTTCGTACAGTGCCACATCCACCACCTGGCCGAGCCCGCCGTTGACCTCGCGGTGACGCAACGCCATCAGCGCACCGATCACCGCCCACAAGGCCGCAATCGAATCGCCGATGGAAATGCCCGTGCGCACGGGCGGGCGATCCTCGAACCCGGTGATGTAGCGCAACCCGCCCATGGACTCGCCCACGGCGCCGAACCCGGGCTGGTCTTTCATCGGCCCGGTCTGGCCAAAGCCCGACAGCCGCACCATCACCAATTTCGGGTTCAGTGCATGCAGGGTTTCCCAGCTCAAGCCGAGCTTTTCCAGCACGCCAGGGCGGAAGTTCTCGATCAGGATGTCGGCGTCTGCCAGCAGTTGCTTGAGAATCGCCAGGCCGTCCGGGTGCTTGAGGTTCAGCGTCAGCGATTTTTTATTACGGGCCTGCACGAACCACCACAGCGAAGTGCCTTCATACAGCTTGCGCCATTTGCGCAGCGGGTCGCCGCCATCCGGGGATTCGACCTTGATCACCTCGGCGCCGAATTCGGCGCAGATACGCGAGGCGAACGGCCCGGCAATCAGGGTGCCCAGTTCGATGACTTTCAGGCCGGCAAGCGGTTTGGCGTTAAACGACATGAGGATCCTTGTCTGTGCAGGGCTGTGGTGGAATGCCTTTTAACATAGGCGAGGGGCCCAGTGATAAGGATGATGCAGCTCAGTATTCGTTGAATGACCTCGCCATCGGTTAGACTGGCCGCCTTTCCCTGTCTCTAGAAGCCCGTTCATGGCCCAGCCGTCCACGACCTATAAATTCGAACTCAACCTCACCGACCTCGACCGCTCGGTGTACGAGAGTGTCAAACAGACCATCGCCCGCCATCCTTCGGAAACCGAAGAACGCATGACCGTGCGCCTGCTGGCCTACGCCCTCTGGTACAACGAGCAGCTGTCGTTCGGACGTGGCCTGTCGGACGTAGACGAACCCGCCCTGTGGGAAAAAAGCCTGGATGACCGGGTGCTGCACTGGATCGAAGTCGGCCAACCCGACGCCGACCGCCTGACCTGGTGCTCGCGTCGTACCGAACGCACCAGCCTGCTGGCCTACGGCAGCCTGCGTGTGTGGGAAGGCAAGGTCGTGCCAGTGGCGAACAACCTGAAAAACGTGCACATCGCCGCCGTACCGCAGGAAGTCCTCGAGACACTGGCCAAGGACATGCCTCGGGTGATCAAGTGGGACGTGATGATCAGCGAAGGCACGATCTTCGTCACCGACGACCGTGGCCAGCATGAAGTGCAATTGCAATGGCTTGTCGGCGGACGCGACTGAACGGGCAGGAACTCTTTGTGTGGGAGCTGGCTTGCCTGCGATAGCGGTGTATCGGCAGCAGATGTGCCAACTGACCCACCGCTATCGCA
>NZ_JBWKPU010000008.1:0-42157 GCF_059418405.1 Pseudomonas sp. GW821-FHT09A09 | reverse complement strand
TACCTCCCCCCCCCCCCCCCCCCCCCCCCCCCCCCCCCCCCCCCCCCCCCCCCCCCCCCCCCCAGCTCCCACAGTTGATTTGTGTTGTATTCAGAATTGCTGTTTAACCGCTGTATTAGAAGAGAAGCACCTTTCACCCCATGCGTATCGATCCCCGCCCCTTGCCTGCTGTCCTGCCGTTTCTCGGTGAATTGCCGCCGCTGTTGACCCGTCTCTATGCCGCACGCGGGGTGCAGTCGGAAGCCGAGCTGGATAAAAGCCTGGCGCGGCTGATTCCCTATCAGCAACTCAAGGGCATTGATGCTGCCGTGGACTTGCTGGTGACCGCCTTGGAGCAGCGCCAGCGCATCCTGATCGTCGGTGACTTCGACGCCGACGGCGCCACGGCCAGCACAGTGGGCACCCTGGGCTTGCGTCTGCTCGGCGCGGCCCATGTCGATTACCTGGTGCCGAACCGCTTCGAATACGGCTACGGCCTCACCCCCGAAATCGTCGCCGTGGCCCTGCAGCGCAGGCCGCAGTTGCTGATCACCGTGGACAACGGTATCTCCAGCGTCGAAGGCGTGGCGGCGGCGAAAGCCGCGGGGTTGAGCGTGCTGGTGACGGACCACCACTTGCCCGGCGACGAACTGCCGCTGGCCGACGCTATCGTCAACCCGAATCAGCCCGGCTGTGAGTTCCCCAGCAAGGCCCTGGCCGGCGTGGGCGTGATCTTCTACGTGCTGATGGCCCTGCGTGCGCGCCTGCGCAGCCTGGGTTGGTACGAGAACAAGCCGCAGCCCAACATTGGCGAACTGCTCGACCTCGTCGCCCTGGGCAGCGTGGCCGATGTGGTGCCCCTGGACGCGAACAACCGCATCCTCGTGCACCAGGGCCTGGAGCGCATTCGCGCCGGGCGTGCGCGGCCGGGGATCAAGGCGATCCTCAAAGTGGCTAAGCGCGATGCGGCGCGCATCACTTCTACCGACCTCGGTTTTATCCTCGGGCCGCGCCTGAACGCAGCCGGGCGCCTGGATGACATGAGCCTGGGCATTGAATGCCTGCTCACCACGGATTTTGCTGCCGCGCGTGAAATGGCCGCGCAACTGGACGGCATGAACCAGGACCGTAAATCCATCGAGCAAGGCATGCAGCGCGAGGCCTTGGCCCAGCTCAAGGACCTGCCGGTGGAGTCAATGCCTTATGGATTGTGCCTGTTCGATCCGGAATGGCACCAGGGCGTGATCGGGATTTTGGCGTCGCGCATGAAAGAGCGTTATTTCCGCCCGACGATCGCCTTCGCCGACGCCGGTGACGGCCTGCTCAAGGGTTCTGGGCGCTCGGTACAGGGCTTTCACATCCGTGACGCGCTGGCGGTGGTCGCGAGCCAGCATCCCAACCTGATCGCCAAATACGGCGGCCATGCCATGGCGGCGGGGCTGACGCTGGCTGAGGAAAACTTCCCACTGTTTGCCGAAGCCTTTGATGCTGAAGTGCGTCGCCAACTGCGTGAAGAGGACCTGACCGGGCGCCTGCTGTCCGACGGCACCCTGGCCGTGGAAGAGTTTCACCTGGAACTGGCCCGCGCACTGCGCCACGCAGGTCCCTGGGGCCAGCACTTTCCCGAGCCGGTTTTTCACGGGGTGTTCCAGTTGGTGGAGCAGCGTGTGGTAGGGGAGCGCCACCTCAAAGTGGTACTCAAGACCGAGTGCGGGTCGGTGAAGCTGGACGGGATTGCGTTTGGGGTGGACCGGGAGGTCTGGCCGAACCCGACGGTGAAGTGGGTGGAATTGGCCTACAAGCTGGATGTGAACGAGTTTCGTGGCAATGAAACCGTGCAGTTGCTGATTGCCCACATCGAACCGCGCTAGATCTCAGCAACACCACAAAACAAATGTGGGAGCTGGCTTGCCTGCGATAGCATCACTCCGGTGTAACTGACATACCGTGGTGACTGCATCGCAGGCAAGCCAGCTCCCACACAAGCCAGCCCCACATAAGCCTGTGTAGGCCGGGAATTACTCGGCTTTATCCTTGGCCTGATGCTTCACGATGATGTCCACCAACCGCTTGGCCAGCGCGGGGTAGTTCTCATCGAAGTGATGGCCGCCTGGCAGCTTCACGGCTTCGCCCACGGCCGTCTTGTCGGTGCAGCCACTCTCGTCGACTTCTTCGGCACCGTAGATGCACACCACTTTGTCCGCTGGCAGCTTGGCCATTTCCGGGCCGGTGGCGGCTTCTTTGCCGGCGTTGCCCAGCCAGCCTTCCACTTCAATCTCAAAGCTGCCGGTACGGGCGAATGCCAACAGGATGATTGCGTCTACGCGCTGCTGCTCGTTTTCCGGCAGGCGGTTGTAGATGGCCGGCAGTACGTCGGCGCCGAACGAATAGCCGGTCAGCACGAAGCGCTTGGTGCCCCACTTCTGCCGATAGTGCTGCATCAGCTCGGTGAGGTCCTTGGCGCTTTGTTCCGGGGTCTTGTGCTGCCAGTAGTAGCGCAGGGTGTCGATGCCCACCACCGGGTAGCCGATCTTGGCCATCTCGCCGGCCACGTCGCGGTCCAGGTCACGCCAGCCGCCATCGCCGGAGAGGAACAGGGTCACGGTGTCCTTGGCTTGGCCGGCTGGCACTTCCACCACGGGAATGGCCAGGCCGCCGTTGTCCGAACCCACCAGCTGCTTGCGCAGTTCGTTGTTCAGCACTTGCGGGTAGTGAATGTCGTAGTCGCTGATGCTGGTGGTTGCGCGCGGCGTATCGCGTACGAAACTGGCGGCATCATCGTCAGGGTTATCGTTCCAGGCCACCAGCCAGCTGCCGTGGGCAGAGGTTTTTGGCAATGGGTCCTTGCAGCCTTCCTGCGTCATGGCGAAGCCAACCGAGATGGCGTTGGCCTTGTCGTCGCTCTGTGCAGCCAGCCAGCGCCATGCCAGCGCTGCGCCAGGGCCGATGCCGCTGACGAGGGTTGCCGGGCCCTTGAGTTGGCTCAGGGCGCCTTGCAGGGCTTGCTCCTGCAACGTGCAGTCATCTTTGGGCAGAACCACTTGGACAATCTGTGCCTTGCCGCCCTGGCTCAGGGCAATCAGTTGGCTGTCGCTCAAGGTGTCAGCGGCCAGCACCGCAACGGCGACGCGGGCTTTGGCCGTGCCGGCCGGGGTGACGCGGGTCATGACAGAGCCGTCGGCCTGGGGCAATTGTTCCAGGGTCGGTTGCGGGGCAGGGCGGTTCCAGTACCAATAGCCGCCACCCAGGATCAGGGCGAGCAGCACTACAAAGGCCAATACATACCGCCAGGAGCGTCGAATCATCAGCGTTTCACCAATCCAGTCAAGCCGCCCGCGATCAGGGCGGCGGTATCGGCCAGTGCCACCAGCGGATCAAGTCCTGCGGGCACGGCCATGTAACGGGGTTCCCAGTCAGGCTGGAACTTGTCTTTGAAGCGGCGCAAACCTTGGAAGTTATACAACTGCTCGCCACGGCGGAACACCATCGAACCCAGGCGCTGGGTCAGTGGGGCGCCACGACGCGGTTGCAGGCCCGACAACGGCACCATACCGAGGCTGAAGCGGGCGTAGTCATGGTTCTTATAATGTTGGATCAGGCCGACCATCATGAACTCCATGGTCAGCTTGGGCGCGTCTGGGTGGGCGCGCATCAGGTCGAGGCTGGCCAGGTCGTGGTTGTAAGTCTCGAGCAAGTTCGCGAAGGCCACCGGGCGCCCTTCAAAGCGAATGATCGCGATGCGAAAGTGCTTGAGGTAGTCGTCACTGAAGCGTCCCAGGGAAAAGCCTTTTTCCCGCACGTTCTTGCCGGTCAACCAGGCGTCGGAAATGACCTTGAGTTCATCCATCGGGGCGTGGCCCGGATCGAAGATTTCCAGGGACAGGCCGTCCCGGGTGCCACGGTTCCAGGTGTAGCGCAAATCCTTCATCTCTTTGCCCTTGGCTTCCAGGTCAAAGCGTTTCAGGTCGACGCGGGCTTCTTCACCCAGTTTGATCGCGGTGAGGCCGATGTCCATGTAGTACGGCAGGTTCTCGGCGCGCACTTGGTAGAACACCGGGCGGGCGTGGTGAATGTCGCACAGGTCTCGGAACTGCCAGATCATCTCGGCCCGGGGTTGGGTCGGGCCGATCGGGTCATACAAGGCCACCAGGCTGCGCCCACGACGGGCGTACATCAAAAAGGCTTCGTCGTTGGGATGGAACAGCAGCGCCTTGTCGCCGGTCAGCGCGAGGCCACCGTCAGGCTGGGATGAAGCCATCAGGATCTTGGTGGCGCGCTCCAGCTCGTCAGGCGTCGGCAGGTGGATCACCGGGCGTGCGGTACGCAACAGCCAGGTCAGCGACACGATCACCAGCAGCACGGCGGCACCCAGCAACGACCGCAAGCCACGTGGCGCGTTGGCGTCCAGGGTGAACTGCCACCACAGTTGATGGCTGTACGGCACGTCCTGGTAGGCAAACAGCAGCAGCCAGATCGAGGCGCCCAGTACGCAGACGCTGGCCACCAGGTACAGCGGCGAGAACGGCAGTTCAGTCAGGCGGCTGGCGCGGTAGAACGAGCGACGGAAGATCGCCAGCAGCACGGCGGTCATGATCATCAGGCTGGCTTCTTCCCAGTCGAAGCCCTTGAGCAGCGAGAGCAGGGCGCCGGTCAGCAGCAGCACCATCGTCAGCATCCAGGCTGCCGACAAGCGTCGGCGCAGACCCTGGGCGAGCAGCAGGCAGAGCACACCGATCAGGCTGGCACCAAAGTGGGAGGCGTCAATCAGGCGGTGGGGAATCAGGAAGCCGATGTTTTCCAGGCGTGAGTCGATTTCCGGCGTGGCGCCGGAAAACAGCAGGACCACGCCTGACAAAAAAACCAGTACGGCCAGTACCGGCGCCGCCAGCCCGGAAGCGACCCGCAGGCTCTGCTGCGTTTGGAACAGGCGCTGTGCTTCGTTGACCAGCAGAAACACACAGGCGATCAACAGCGGCAGTACCACGTAGATCATTCGGTACAACAACAGGGCCGCAGCCAGTGGCGCGGCGCCGAGCTTGTCGGCAAACGCGGCCAGCAGGATGGCTTCAAATACACCCACGCCGCCCGGTACGTGGCTGAGTACACCCGCCGCCAGGGCCAGCAGGTACACCAGCAGGAACGGGCCGAACGGCGGCGCTTCCGGCAGCAGCATATAAAGGACGGTTGCAGCGGCGGCGACGTCCAGTGCGGTGATGATCAGTTGCAGGAACGTCAGGCGGCGGCCCGGCAGGCGCAGGGTACGACGGCCAGCCTTGACCAGCAGGTTGTCGGGGTAGGGTTGTTCTGGCAGGCGGCGACGATAAATGCCGATGCACAGCACGGTCGACAGCAGCAGCACCGCGCCTGCAATACCGCCGAGCACCATCTGTGGCAGGTGCAGGTAGGTCGCGGCAGCGGGCAGGTTGCTCAATGTCGCCAGTGCGGCCAGGGGGGGCAAGGCGGTGCCGAGGGCCAGGCTGGCAAACACGGTCATGTGGGCCACTTCCGAAGCCCCGATGCCATGACGTGCATATAAACGGTAACGCACCGAGCCGCCCGAGAGCATCGATAAACCAATGGCATTGCCGATGGCGAAGGCGGTAAAACCGCCGAGGGCCAGGGTCTTGGCGGGCAGCTTCACGCCGGCATAACGCGCGCCCGAAAACTCGTAGCCCAACAGAATGATGAAACCGGCCACGGCGGCGGCAAACGCACCGAGCAGGGCAGGCTTGGGCACTTCCAGGATCGAGTCGTGGAGGGCGTAGAGGTCCAGTTCCAGCAGCAGGTGCCGGCAGGCGATCAGGGCGATTGCGAACAGCAACAGGGTAACGGCCAACCCGATGGGCTGACGGTATTTGCTCAACAGATCCAGCCAACGCAAACGAGTGGGAGTGATCGGTTGTTCTGCTGTGACAGTGTCTTGTGGTTCAGACGAGTTGGCGCGCATCAATCACCTCGTGGATTGTGCGCGACAGGATGGAGGTATCCAGCCAAGTTACCAATCCCTATGGACAAAATAATTACAAATATTAACGCGTATCGCCGGGGGCGGCGACAGCGGCCATTGGTCGTAGAGGGTAGCGCTTGAGCATTGAGCATAGCTTGCAAAGACATGGACTCAACAAACCGTGTAGGGTTTCATGAAATATGCCATGTCATTGTTTCAGAAGAACTTTTTCACCGGATACAAAAAAGGCCACTCTTTCGAGTAGCCTTTTTTGATGTTTGGTTGCGGGAGCCGGATTTGAACCGACGACCTTCGGGTTATGAGCCCGACGAGCTACCAGACTGCTCCATCCCGCGTCTGTGTGTCGGCATTCTACAGAGGAACTTCGGTGTGTCAACCGTAGATTCCAGGAAAAGCGCTTCTGCTTCAATCGGTTAGCGTGCCGGGGTGGGTTTCCGAAAGGGCTTGGGGCCAGTCAGGCCGTGGCTTTCAGCTCTATCGGATTGCCGATTTCGATTGAGAAAATAAATTCATTGGCGAAATTTCCTACCACTCAGACGGAAGATTCAAACTACTGGTGCTATATACAGGGGTGAATGCGATACTGGCCACCCGTAGGACCACACCCCTTTATATGACGCAGCGCAAAATCATCCACGTCGACTGTGATTGCTTCTACGCCGCCATCGAGATGCGCGATGACCCGAGCCTGGCGCAAAAGCCCCTGGCCGTGGGCGGCTCGGCGGACCGGCGTGGGGTGATCGCCACCTGCAACTACGAGGCGCGGGCCTATGGCGTGCGCTCGGCCATGTCTTCCCGTCACGCCTTGAAGCTGTGCCCGGACCTGACCATCGTCAAGCCGCGCATGGACGCCTATAAAGAAGCGTCAAAGGAAATCCAGACGATCTTTCGCGATTACACCGATTTGATCGAGCCGCTCTCCCTGGATGAAGCCTACCTGGACGTCTCCGACAGCCCGCACTTTGGCGGCAGCGCGACGCGTATCGCCCAGGACATCCGTCGGCGGGTCTCCAACCAGTTGCATATCACAGTGTCTGCCGGGGTCGCGCCGAACAAGTTTTTGGCCAAGATCGCCAGCGACTGGAAGAAACCCAACGGGCTGTATGTGATCACGCCGGATCAGGTCGAGGATTTTGTGTCCCAGTTGCGGGTCAGCAAGCTGCACGGGGTGGGCAAGGTCACGGCGGACAAGCTGGCGCGCCTGGGCATCGAGGACTGCCTGCAATTGCGCGAGTGGAACAAGTTGGCGCTGGTGCGTGAGTTCGGCAGTTTCGGTGAACGACTGTGGAGTTTGGCCCGTGGGATCGATGATCGCGCCGTGCAGAACGACAGCCGCCGCCAATCGATCAGCGTGGAAAACACCTACGATGTCGACCTGCCGGACCTTTCAAGCTGCCTGGCGAAATTGCCTGAACTGATGGAAACCCTGGCCGGGCGCATGTCGCGCATCGACAGCAGCTACCGCGCCGGTAAGCCGTTCGTGAAAGTGAAGTTTCATGACTTTACCCAGACCACACTGGAACAGGCGGGGGCAGGGCGGGACCTGGAGAGTTATCAACAGCTGCTGACGCAGGCGTTTAATCGCGGTGGCAAGCCGGGCTCCTACAAGGAAGCGTGCGCATCAGGTTTCAGCGTGCGCCGGGGTCTGCCACCAAACGCCCCGCATCCTTGGTCAATGCCTGCAGGAATTCCTGCTGCAACTCCGGATCATTGCGGGTCAGTTCGATCAGGCTTTGTTCCAGTTCACTGGCTTCTTCTTCCAGACCCAACTCCGACAGGCGCTTGACGCGGTGCACCCACTGGTTGACCTCGTCGTCTTCCAGGTCGTCGTAGATCAGGCCGTGGGCCTCCAGCAACTTGCTGCGCAGGGTGCTGCTGATCGCCAGGGTCGAGTCCGAATGCACATCGTCCTGGCCATCTTCCACGCTGATCTTCAAGGTGCTGACGCGGTTCAGATCCTGTTCGGCAAATGGGCTGTCCAACAGGTTCAGGCGCAGGACGCCGTTGCGGTCGGTGGTCAGTTCATGGGTCTGCTTGCCGGCAGTGACCTGCACCGGGCGCTCGCTCCAGGGCAGGCTCGAATACTCCACGCGCTTGTCGCGCTGGACTTCATCGATACCCGCCAGGTTCTGTTGCGCACGGCCATGGGATTGCACGTTCATGAACGGGTTGATGCCGTCCACGCCGTAGCTCAGCCAGTCGCGGGTCATGCTGGTGGGCAGGTTGCCGAGGGCGAAGATATTCGCCACGTTGGCGCCGGCGCCAGCCACCAGAGCCACGGCACCCAGAGGCATCTCGTAGAGTTTGCGCCAGGGCTGGTAGGGGGTGTAGCGATCGTAACGACGGGTGACTTCGAACTCGGTGACCTCAAAGGTCTTTTGCTCGTGAATCCGAACCCGGCGTTGCGGCAGTTCCAGCACTTTGGGCTCGCCTACATCGATCTGCAGGCTGTGGTCGAGCAACTTACGCTCGACCCGTTCCTCGTGCTCACTGCGTTGCGACATCTGGTTGGCGCAGCCGCTGACCAGCAGGGCGCCGCACAAGGCGGCGCCCCCCAGGGCTCTGGTGTTTCGCTTGAACATGACTTCTCTTGATCTGGTTTTCAGCGACGAATACGCGCCTGAAGGAAAGACAGCACGTCAGCCACCGGCAACGGTTGGGCTTCGGCTTCGGTCCGGCTCTTGTATTCCAGATTGCCATCCGCCAGGCCGCGGTCACTGACCACGATACGGTGCGGGATGCCAATCAGCTCCATGTCGGCAAACTTGATGCCCGGGCTGGTTTTCTTGTCCCGGTCATCGAGCAACACTTCAAAACCGGCGGCCGTCAGTTCGGCATACAGCTTGTCAGTGGCTTCGCGTACTTGCTCGTTGTCGTAGCGCAGCGGTACCAGGGCGATTTGGAACGGGGCCAGGGCGTCGCTCCAGATGATGCCTTTCTCGTCGTTGTTCTGCTCGATGGCAGCTGCCACCACGCGTGACACGCCAATACCGTAGCAACCCATTTCCAGGGTGATCGGCTTGCCGTTCTCGCCCAGCACTTCGCACTTCATCGCCTTGCTGTACTTGTTGCCCAGCTGGAAGATGTGCCCGACTTCGATGCCGCGCTTGATCTCCAGGGTGCCCTTGCCGTCCGGGCTTGGGTCGCCGGCCACCACGTTACGCAGGTCCGCCACGGTCGGAACCGGCAGGTCACGCTCCCAGTTCACGCCGAAGTAGTGCTTGTCGTCGATGTTGGCGCCGATACCGAAGTCGCTCATCAGCTCGACCGAGCGGTCGATGATGATCGGCAGTGGCAGGTTCAGCGGGCCGAGGGAGCCCGCACCGGCGCCAATGGCGTCGCGCAGTTCGGTATCGGTGGCCATCACCAGCGGGCTGGCCACGCCAGGTTGCTGGGCCGCCTTGATTTCGTTGAGCTCGTGGTCGCCACGGATTACCAGGGCAATCAGCTTGCCTTCTTCTTCAGCGCGCACGATCAGGGTCTTGATGGTCTTTTCAATCGGCAGATTGAATTTTTCCACCAGAGCCGCGATGGTCTTGGTCTCTGGGGTATCCACCAGGCGCAGTGCTTCGGCCGGAGCAGGACGGGAGGTTTCCCGTGGCACGGCTTCGGCTTTCTCGATGTTCGCCGCGTAGTCGGAACCGTTGCTGAACACGATATCGTCTTCGCCGGACTCGGCCAGCACGTGGAATTCGTGGGAGCCGGCACCGCCGATGGAGCCGTTGTCCGCTTCAACCGGGCGGAACTTCAGGCCCAGGCGCGTGAACACGTTGCAGTAGGCGGTGTGCATGCGGTCGTAGGTGACCTGCAGGGACGCCTGGTCGGCGTGAAACGAATACGCGTCCTTCATGATGAATTCGCGGCCGCGCATCAAACCGAAGCGTGGGCGGATTTCGTCACGGAACTTGGTCTGGATCTGATACAGGTTCAACGGCAGCTGCTTGTAGCTGCTCAGCTCGTTGCGCATCAGGTCGGTGATCACTTCTTCGTGGGTCGGGCCGGCGCAGAAATCGCGGCCATGACGGTCCTTGAAGCGCAGCAACTCAGGTCCGTACTCTTCCCAGCGCCCGGATTCCTGCCACAGTTCAGCCGGTTGAGTGCTCGGCATCAACACTTCCAGAGAGCCGGCGGCGTTCATTTCCTCACGAACGATGGCTTCGACCTTGCGCATCACCTTCAAGCCCATGGGCAGCCAGGTGTACAGGCCGGAGGCCAGTTTGCGGATCATGCCGGCGCGCAGCATCAACTGATGGCTGATCACAACCGCGTCGGAAGGCGTTTCTTTCTGTGTGGCGAGCAAATATTGACTGGTACGCATGGTAGGCCGTTGTCGGTTGCTTGGACTTGAAATGACTCTGGATTGTACGGGCGCAAACTGCCGGAGTACAGGCATCAGAATACAGAGGGGTATGTAGGAGCCGGCTTGCCGGCGATGGCGTCTTTGAGATTGACGCGAGGCTTGCGGGCCTCATCGCCGGCAAGCCGGCTCCTACAGGGGAGATACTTCGTCAGCTGGCGGATTCAACCGAGCCCGCCGATTTTCCTGGAACCAATGCAAGGCAATCAGGAACAACGTCGGCACGCCCAGCAGGCAGGTGATCAGGAAGAAGTTGTGGTAGCCAAACTTCTCCACCATCACCCCTGAATAGCCGCCGATCAGGCGCGGCAGCAACAGCATGATCGAGCTGAGCAGCGCGTATTGGGTCGCGGAAAACTTGAGGTTGGTCAGGCTCGACAGGTAGGCCACGAACGCCGAAGTGGCCAGGCCGGAACTGAAGTTGTCCAGGGAAATCGTGAAAATCAGCATCTGCAGGTCCGGGCCCATGTCGGCGAGCATCACGAACAGCAGGTTGGTTGCGGCCGAGGCCACGCCGCCGATGAACAGGATCGGCAGGATGCCGAATCGTACGATCAACAGGCCGCCCATGCCCGCGCCGAGCAGGGTCATGATCAGGCCGAAGATCTTGCTGACGCCGGCGATCTGATCCTTGGTAAAGCCTTGGTCGATGTAGAACACGTTCGCCATCACGCCCATCACGGTGTCGGACATGCGGTAGGTCGCAATCAGCCCGAGCAGCAGCAGCGCCTGCCAGCGGTAGCGCACGATGAAGTCGTTGACCGGCGTCAGCACCGGCGCCAGGCCACGGCGACCCATGGCCGAAAGGCACAGGCAGGTGAGGGTAATGTAGAGAATGGCGCGCAGGAAGGCGCGGTCTTCCATCAGCAGTTCCCACAGGCTCACGCCATGGAACAGCACGCTGGCGAAATCCGTGTTGTACAGCTGGGTGAACATCGCCGGCACCGACACCAGCAGCACAATCAGGACGAACACCGACACCAACTGGTGCATGAAACTGTAGCGACCGGCCTGCAACTGGGTACGCAGTGGTACGTTCGGCTCGCGCATGAACAGGGTGGTCAGCAGTGCCGGGATCATCAGCACGCCGAACAGCACGTAGGTGCCGGTCCAGGCCGAGTGCTTATAGTTGAAGCCGGTCGAGCCGAAGCCTTCGGCAAAGAACAGCGCGCCGGCCGTCGCCAGCAGGGCGGCAATGCGGTAGCCAGACATATAGCTGGCCGCCAGGGCGGCCTGGCGGCTGTCGTCGGCGATTTCCAGGCGATAGGCGTCTACTGCAATATCCTGGGTGGCCGACGCGAAGGCGACGATGACAGCGATGGCGATCAGCCAGGACAAGTGTTTCTGCGGATCGCAGAAGCCCATGCCGATCAATCCGAGGATTACCAGTGACTGGGCTAGTACCAGCCAGGAACGACGGCGCCCGAGTTTACCGAGCAGCGGCAGGCGCCATTGGTCGAGCAGCGGTGACCAGACCCATTTAAAGGCGTAGGCCAGACCGATCAGGCTCGCATAGCCGATGGTCTCGCGGGCCACACCGGCCTCACGCAGCCACACGGAAAGCGTCGAGAACACCAACATGTAAGGCAAGCCGGCGGCGAAGCCGAGCAACAACAGCACTAACGTCGAGGGGCTGGCATAGGCGGCGAGCGCGGCGCGCCAGGTTTTACGGGGCATGGGCTGGAGTCTGCCTCAGATTTGCGGAAACAAAGCGCGCACTCTAACCGCTGTGCTCTACCGGGCGCCAGCCATGACGCTGAATATCCACGCGATTGTTGCGGATCGTGACGCCTTCGCTGCGCAATCGCGCGCGTTGCTCGTCGCCTGAGGCACTGCCCACCGGTAGGCTTATCCGACCACCGGCACCCAGCACCCGGTGCCAGGGCAGCTTGGTGTCCTCGGGAAGCTGGCTCAAGGTGCGCCCCACCCAGCGTGCCGCGCGTCCCAGCCCGGCCAAGTGCGCCAGTTCACCGTAGCTCACCACGCAGCTAGGCGGGACCTGCGCCAATGTCAGGTAAAGCGCCGTGCGGCGCATCTCGGCGGGGCTTTGCGGGGTTTCGGCGGGTTTATTCACTGTGGGCATATCCGTTGAGATCGTCGGCATTTTTGTCAGAAACGTCTGTAAATATCGCGATGAGCACTGAACTCAACCCCAATCCCTGAGTCAGTCCTTGCTAAGGCGTTATCTAACACGATAATGCCGCCTTTTTTGTCAAACTTGAGCCCCGAACCTGCTTATGTTGTCCAGAACCCTGCTGTGCCTCGCTGTTTTCAGCGCCTCCACGCCCTTGTTGGCCGACACCGTCTGGTTGAAGAACGGTGATCGCCTGACCGGCAAGATCAAGGTCTTCGACGGTGGCAAGCTGCTGATCCAGACCGACTACGCAGGGGCCATCCCGGTGGATTGGAAGCAGGTGAAAACCCTGGAAAGCGACCAGGAATTGCTGGTCAAACAGGATGCCTACACGGGCGAGAAAGCCAAGTCGCTCAAAGCCGCAGATGACGGCAAAGTAGTCCTGGCCAATGGCGAAGCGCCCAAGACCGTGGAGCTGGCGAGCATCCAGCAGATCATCAAGCCCAAGCCTGTGATCGAAGACCTGGTGTGGAAAGGCAACGTCGACCTGGCGCTGGACTACAAGCGCGCAGAAAAAGATACCAACGACTACGACATCGACTTCAAGACCACCGCCCGTCACGGCCAATGGCGCCACACGGGGCAGGGTGAGTACAACCGCGAGTTCCAGGACGACGTCACTACCACCGACAACTGGGCCCTGGAATACGACCTGGACCGCTTCCTCACCGAGCACTGGTTCTGGCAGGGCCGCCTGACCTATAAGCGTGACAAGGTGGAAGACCTGTCCCGCCAACGCACCGTCGGCACCGGCCCGGGCTACCAGTTCTGGGACGATGAATTGGGCGCGTTCTCTCTGGGTTCGCTGGTCAACCGTACTGACTACGAATATTCCGACGGCGGTAAGGACAACTTCTACTCCGTGGCCATGAAGTGGAACTACAACCGCTACCTGGTGGGCAAGACCGTCGAGTTCTTCACCAGCGGCGAATTGGGCCGGCCGATCGATGGGCCGGTGGATTACTCCCTGGATGCGGAAATGGGCCTGCGCTACAAAGTCACCGAATGGGCCTCGCTCAACCTCAAGGCCGAGCGCGACATCATCAGCGGCGATTCGGACAGCAGTCTGAGCAAAACCCGCTACACCGCCGGGTTCGGTGTGGCCTGGTAATAAGGCCGCACAAAACCTGCTTGGCAACCTTTGCCGATATTGATTACCTTGTGGTTGAGATCCATTCCCATATGCCATGGGCGGCTGAATACCCCGAGGAGTCATACGTTGAGCACACAGGTTGCCAAGAACGCCCGAGAGCTGTTGCTCAAGGAATACCGTGGGGCGCTCGCCACACTGTCCAAAGCCATGCCAGGCTTTCCCTTCGGTTCGGTGGTGCCGTATTGCCTCGACGATCAAGGCCGCCCGCTGATCCTCATCAGCCGCATCGCCCAACACACCCATAACCTGCAGAAAGACCCCAAGTGCTCGCTGCTGGTGGGTGAGCGCGAGGCCGATGATGTACAAGCGGTAGGGCGCCTGACCTACCTGGCAGAGGCCGAGAAGCTGGAGGACGCCGCAGCCATCGAGGCGGCCGCCGAGCGTTATTACCGCTATTTCCCCGATTCGGCCAACTACCATAAGGCCCATGACTTCGATTTCTGGGTGCTCAAACCGGTGCGCCACCGTTATATCGGCGGGTTTGGCGCGATTCACTGGGTCGATGAACTGACGCTCGCCAACCCGTTCGCGGGCAAGGCCGAGCGCAGCATGATCGAGCACATGAACAGCGATCACACCAAGGCTATTGCCCATTACGTCGACCTCACCGGTTTGCCGACCTCCGAGCCTGCACAACTGGCGGGCATAGACAGTGAAGGCATGCACCTGCGTATAGGCCAATCCTTATATTGGTTGCCCTTTGCGGAGTCTTGCAACACTCCGACACAAGTGCGCGAAGCCCTGGTTTCATTGGCTCACGCCCAGGTTTGGCCGAAAAAAGCGGCGGCCAGCGCTTGAATTCACGAAACGGCGACGTCATCTAAGGTGGACTGGCAAGGCATTCTTGCGTTGAGGAACCATTTGATGCGCCCTTTTTTATTGCTCTTTCTGCTGTTCCCGGTGTTGGAGCTGTTCGTATTCGTTCAAGTCAGCAGCGCGATCGGGTTTTTCCCGGCCCTGTTGCTGATCATTCTCGGCTCGATGCTCGGCGTTCTGGTGCTGCGCGTCGCCGGCCTGGCCACGGCGCTGCGTGCCCGTGAAAGCCTGAACCGTGGCGAACTGCCCGCCCAGACCATGCTTGAAGGCCTGATGATGGCCCTGGCCGGTGGCTTGTTGATCCTGCCGGGCTTTATCAGCGATGTGGTCGGCCTGGTGATGTTGTTGCCGTTCACCCGCAAGCTGCTGGCGGGCAAGATGCGCCAGCGTGCCGAAGAGGCTGCGATCCGTCAGCGAGCGTTCGCCGACGACCTGCAATCCCGTGGCGGCCCGACCCCGCGCCAGCCGCTGGAGCGTGAAGGCGACGTGATTGAAGGCGAGTTCGAACACCGCGACACCAAGTAACCGCTTCACCAGCACGGCACCTTCGGGTGCCGTGTTGCTTTTACCGCCCGGCGAGTGCAAAAAAAATCCGTCGAGCCCCCTTGTAATAAGCTTATGCGCCCTTATGTATCGGTCACCGCAAGGTTTCTGGTGGCAACGCCAGACAGACTTCCGCGTTTCGCTTGGCGAACCGCGACCGGCACAGCCGGATTACAACCCGCCGGTACTGACACCGGCCGATGAAAAACACAATTAGGAGAGATCGACAATGAGCAAGCTTCGTCCTCTGCACGACCGCGTCGTAATCCGTCGCAGCGAAGAAGAAAAGAAAACCGCTGGCGGTATCGTTCTGCCAGGTTCGGCTGCTGAAAAAGCCAACCACGGTGTGATCGTCGCTGCTGGTCCAGGCAAAACCCTGGAAAACGGTGAAGTGCGTGCTCTGGCCGTTAAAGTCGGTGACAAGGTTGTATTCGGCCCTTACTCCGGCAGCAACACTGTGAAAGTTGACGGCGAAGACCTGCTGGTCATGGCCGAGAACGAGATTCTCGCCGTTCTGGAAGCGTGATTTTTCCGCTTACTTTCCCGTTACTCCAAAGAATTTAAGGATTATCGATCATGGCTGCTAAAGAAGTTAAATTCGGCGATTCCGCCCGCAAGAAAATGCTCGTTGGTGTCAACGTCCTGGCTGACGCGGTAAAAGCGACCCTGGGCCCGAAAGGCCGTAACGTGATCATCGAGAAGAGCTTCGGCGCTCCGACCATCACCAAGGACGGCGTTTCCGTCGCCAAAGAAATCGAACTTGAAGACCGTTTCGAAAACATGGGCGCGCAGCTGGTCAAAGACGTTGCCTCCCGTGCCAACGATGACGCTGGTGACGGTACTACCACCGCTACCGTTCTGGCTCAGGCTATCGTTAACGAAGGCTACAAGGCCGTCGCTGCTGGCATGAACCCAATGGACCTGAAGCGCGGCATCGACAAGGCGACCATCGCCATTGTTGCCGAGCTGAAAAACCTGTCCAAGCCATGCGCTGACACCAAGGCTATCGCTCAGGTAGGCACCATCTCCGCCAACTCCGACGGCTCCATCGGCGACATCATTGCCGAAGCCATGGAAAAAGTCGGCAAAGAAGGCGTGATCACCGTTGAAGAAGGCACTGGCCTGGAAAACGAACTGTCGGTTGTAGAAGGCATGCAGTTCGACCGTGGCTACCTGTCCCCGTACTTCGTCAACAAGCCAGACACCATGGTTGCCGAGCTGGACAGCCCGCTGATCCTGCTGGTCGACAAAAAGATCTCCAACATCCGCGAAATGCTGCCAGTACTGGAAGCCGTTGCCAAAGCTGGCCGTCCACTGCTGATCGTTTCCGAAGACGTTGAAGGCGAAGCCCTGGCGACCCTGGTTGTGAACAACATGCGTGGCATCGTTAAAGTCGCAGCCGTCAAGGCTCCAGGCTTCGGCGACCGTCGCAAGGCCATGCTGCAGGACATCGCCGTTCTGACCGGCGGTACCGTTATCTCCGAAGAGATCGGCCTGAGCCTGGAAAGCGCCACCCTGGAAAACCTGGGCAGTGCCAAGCGCGTGACCATCTCCAAAGAAAACACCATCATCGTTGACGGTGCTGGCGTTGAGCAGGACATCCAGGCTCGCATCACTCAGATCCGTGCCCAGGTTGCCGAGACTTCGTCCGACTACGACCGTGAAAAACTGCAAGAGCGTCTGGCCAAGCTGTCCGGCGGCGTCGCAGTGATCAAGGTTGGCGCGGGTTCCGAAGTTGAAATGAAAGAGAAGAAAGCCCGCGTTGAAGACGCCCTGCACGCTACCCGTGCAGCCGTTGAAGAAGGCGTGGTACCTGGCGGTGGCGTTGCGCTGATCCGTGCTCTGGAAGCCTTGACTGGCCTGAAAGGCGACAACGCCGATCAGGACGTGGGTATCGCTGTTCTGCGTCGTGCCGTTGAAGCACCACTGCGCCAGATCGCTGCCAACTCCGGCGACGAGCCAAGCGTGGTGGTCAACGAAGTCAAGAACGGCAAAGGTAACTACGGTTACAACGCTGCGACTGGCGTCTACGGCGACATGATCGAAATGGGCATCCTGGACCCTACCAAGGTGACTCGTTCCGCGCTGCAAGCAGCCTCCTCCATTGGTGGCCTGGTTCTGACCACCGAAGCTGCAATCGCTGACAAGCCGAAGCCTGAAGGCGCAGCTGGCGGCGGCATGCCAGACATGGGCGGCATGGGTGGCATGGGCGGCATGATGTAAGCCAGCCTTACGCCCGTACTGAAAAAGCCCCGCCTGCAGTGATGCAGGCGGGGCTTTTTTATTGCCGGTTACTAAGCGGGGCCGTGCCTTTGTAGTGAGCGGGCTCGCCCCGCGCCGCGGTCTATCAGGCGCCCCACATTTTCCTGACACACCGCCGCGCGGTGCAAGCCCGCTCACTACGGTCAGCGGTTGGTCAGTTGCGGGGTTGTGTCCTTGGGCGCTTTCCAGCTGAGCAACTGCTGCTTGAACCCATAACTGGCCCCCTGGTAATAGGTGATCGCGCGCTGGATCAACGGATCATCGCTGCCCACCCGCAGCTCCTGACTATCGCCCAGCGCTTGGTCATGGCGACGCAGCCCAAAACGCGGGCTGAGGATCGCCAGGTCCTTGCCGTCAAACAAACCCAGGTGCTGGTAATTACCCACCACCACGCGCGGTGGCAACGGGTTGTCCTGCAACAGGTTGCGGCCAAAGAAGGTCGACTCGTAGCTCAGGTTGATCAGGCCCAGCAGCGTGGGCGCCAGGTCGATCTGGCTGGCCAGTTGAGCACTTTCCCGCGCTTCGATCAGCTTGGGCGCATAGATGAACAACGGGATCTGGTAGTTGGTGATGGGCAGGTCTTCCTTGCCCGCGCTGCCGGCGGTGTGGTCGGCGACGAAGATGAAGATCGTATTGTCGAACCACGGCTTCTGGCGCGCCGCCGTGAGGAACTCGCCGATGGCGTGGTCGGTGTATTTCACCGCGCCGTCACGGCCGTTGCCAGACTTGATATCGATGCGCCCGTCCGGGTAGGTGTAAGGGCGGTGGTTGGAGGTGGTCATCAGTTGCAGCAAGAACGGCTGCTGCTTGGCATAGTCGGCATCCGCCAGTTTCAGGGTTTGTCGGTATAGGTCTTCGTCGGCCATGCCCCAAGCGTTTTTGAACGAAATCTCCGATTCAGCCACGCTGCTCTGGTCCACGACCCGATAACCGTTGCCGCTGAAAAACGCGTTCATGTTATCGAAGTAACCGCGCCCGCCGTAGACGAACACGCTGTCGTAGCCGATGGCACTCAACTGCTGGCCGAGGCTGGCGAAGCCACTTTCACGGCCGATGCGCTTGACGATCGAGCGCCCGGGCGTGGGGGGAATGGCCAGGGTGATTGCCTCCAGGCCGCGATCGGTGCGGGTGCCGGTGGCGTAGAAGTTATTGAAGTACAGGCTCTGCTGGCGCAAGGCGTCCAGGTTGGGCGTGAGGTTGCGCCCGTCGCCATTGCTGCCCATGTACTTGGCGCTGAAGCTTTCGATGGTCACCAGCACGATGTTGGGTTTGCGCAGCGTGCCGGGGTTGGTGATGGCACGGCGGATGTCCAGCGGGTCCTTGCCGATGAAGCGGGCGTTGGGTTCGCTGAGTTCGGCGCGCAACTGCTTGGCGACCACGTCGGCGGGCAGGCTTTTATAGAACTGCGTGTAGTCCAGTTCGTTGTTCCGGAACGCTGCAAAAAACTGGTACGGGCCATTGCTCGCCAGTTCGTTCTTGTAGGCATTGCCGCCTTGGGCGCGGGGGCTGTCCTGGCTGATCAGTTGCAGGCTGAGCCCGGCAACCAGCAACAGGCCCAGTGCATTCAGCAGACGACCACGCAGCGGCGGCAGCGGGGCACTCATCGCCGCATTGAATGGCTTGCGCAGGACCAGGCTCAGCACAATGGCGAGCATCGCCAACAAGCTGAGCAGCTTGCCGATCGGGTAGGACTCCAGCAGGTTGTTCAAGACCTCGTTGGAATACACCAGGTAGTCGACGGCAATAAAGTTGAAGCGTACGCCGAACTCATCCCAGAACAGCCACTCGGCGACGGCGGTAAACAGCATGGCAAACAGGCTGACCGTCAGTACCGCCTGCAGGAACCAGCGATGGCCACGGCGGCGCCACAATGCGGGCGGGCACAGCAGCAAATACAGCCCTAACGGCAACGCCGCATAGGTCAAGAAGCCCAAGTCATAGAGCACGCCCACGCCAAACACCGGCAGCAAATTGCCACCGACTTCGTCCAGGTGAGTGACGAGCAACACACTGCGAGTGAGCAGGAAAACAACCAGCCAGGCGCCGGTGACGAGCAGCAAATAGCGCATAGGCGCCGTTCTGAGAAACCCCATGTCTACATTCCTTATATCAATGGGCGGCGATCTTCGCCCTGACACTGTAGTCAGTTTGTGAAGCTATAGTGAAAATCTCGTTCAACTAAAATATCGGTTGAAAACCTTAATCGACGGGCCTTCCAGGTCTATCCCTGAGCCGCACTTGGCCTTAAGCTGCGCGAGCCAACACGGCCGTTACCGCGTACGGAGACACTGCCCATGCGAATTTTATTGGTTGAAGACAACCGCGATATTCTGGCCAACCTGGCGGATTACCTGGGGCTAAAAGGCTATACCGTGGATTGCGCGCAGGACGGTTTGTCGGGCTTGCACCTGGCCGCCACCGAACATTACGACTTGATCGTGCTCGACATCATGCTGCCGGGTATCGATGGCTATACCCTGTGCAAACGCCTGCGCGAAGACGCACGCCGCGACACCCCGGTGATCATGCTCACCGCTCGCGACCAACTGGATGACCGGCTGCAGGGCTTCAAGTCTGGCGCCGACGACTACTTGCTCAAACCGTTCGCCCTGTCGGAACTGGCGGCCCGCATCGAAGCCGTATTGCGCCGTGCCCAGGGCGGCGGGCGACGTGCCCTGCAAGTCGGCGACCTGAGCTATGACCTTGATACGTTGGAAGTCACCCGCGAAGGGCGCCTGCTCAAGCTCAACCCGGTCGGCCTGAAATTGCTGGCGGTGTTGATGCAAAAGAGCCCGCACGTGCTACGCCGCGAGATCCTCGAAGAAGCGCTGTGGGGCGATGACTGCCCGGACAGCGACAGCCTGCGCAGCCACGTTCACCAATTGCGCCAAGTGATCGATAAGCCGTTCGCCAAGCCGTTGCTGCAAACGGTGCACGGTGTGGGTTATCGCCTGGCCGAGGGTCGTGATGGAGTTTAAGCAAAGCCTTGCCCAGCGGATCATCATCGCCTTTGCGTTGATGAGCGCACTGGTGGCGGGGGCCTTCGCCATGGGCATTGTCGCCACCGTGCATTTGGTGGAAGAGAAGCTGATCTCGGCTGGCCTGGGCGGTGACTTGCAACGCCTGCTGCTGATGGACAGCGTCGAAGACTGGAGCCACCGGCCTGAGCCGGACCAGCTGTTTTATTTCAGCGGTGGGCGCGGTGATTTCGAGTTGCCCAAGGACCTGCGACACCTGGAGCCGGGTTTTCACGAAGTGTTCCGCGAGGCGCTGTCGTATCACGCCATGGTGGAAGTGGTCGACGGCCGGCGCTACGTGCTGCTGCAAGACCAAAGCGATTTTGAAGAACGTGAGCGCGTGCTGTTCGCCGTGGTGTTGGTGGGCTTTGTGCTCAGCCTGGCGCTCGCGGTGTTCCTCGGCTGGGTGCTGGCGCGCAAAGTGATGGCTCCGGTGGTCCGCCTGGCCCGCCAGGTTCGCCATCGTGACCAGCTGCTGGGCCTGGCGCCGCCCTTGGCGCCTGACTACGCCGCTGACGAAGTGGGCGAGTTGGCCGTGGCCTTCGACGCCACCCTGGGCCGGTTGCGCCAGGCGCTGAACCGCGAGCAGTTGTTTACCAGCGATGTGAGCCACGAGTTGCGCACCCCCTTGATGGTACTGGCCAGTTCCTGCGAATTGCTCCTGGAGAACCCGGCCATCGACCAGCGCGGTCGCAACCAGGTCGAGCGAATTGCCCGGGCGTGTGAGGAAATGCGCGAACTGGTGCAGACCTTCCTGATGCTCGCCCGTGCCCAGCACGATAACGGCGCCATGTCGCCTCAGGTCAGCCTCTCCCAGGTGGCCGACGACCTGCTTGGCATCTGGCGTGAACCTATCGAACGCAAGGGCCTGGAGCTGATCTACCAGCCTGGCCAGCCGCTGGATACGCGCTATAACACGACGTTCCTGCATGCGGTCATGGGCAACCTGTTGCGCAATGCCTTGCACTACACCGAGCACGGGTTTATCCGCTTGACCCTGGAGCCCAGTGGTTTTGTGGTGGAAGACTCCGGCGTGGGCATCCCCGAAGACAAGCGCGAAGCGATGTTCGAGCCGTTTGTACGTGGCAGCGAGAAGCGCGGTGATGGCCTGGGCCTTGGGCTTTCACTGGTGCAGCGCATCTGCGAGAACCAGGGCTGGAGCGTCAGCCTCAGTACCATGGAGCCTAACGGCTGCCGCTTCCACGTCGAGTTGAGCCAGGTCAAACCCTGAGCCCCCTCCCTGCCGCTATCCTGCGGCAGATCCCCACCTTTTCGGCGAAGATGGCCCCATGCCACTGCTTGTATCTGTAAAGTCTTGAAATGTATGGGATTGGACAGGACAAGTTTTTCACAACGGGTTGACCTGTTGATCACAGTTCGCTGCTTAAGGTTGTAGGCATCAGCAACTGGAGATCCGTTGATGTCTACCCCGACCAAACTCGAATTTTCTGAAAAGTACGACGATCAGCACGCTCAGAAATATTTGCTCAAGCATCAGGACAATCTGGCTCGCCGGTTGTCCCACAAACGCGACGAGCAATTGGCGCGTGGTGCACTGGCGATGGCTGGTGAGCCCGGCCTGGTGCTGGACCTGCCTTGCGGGGCGGGGCGTTTCTGGCCGTTACTGGCCGAAAAACCCAACCGTGTGATTATCGGGGCCGACAATTCAGCGTCGATGTTAAAGGTTGCTACAGCCGCCCAGCCCGCCGATGTGGTGAAACGGGTACGGCCCTTGCAGACATCTGCCTTTGATATCGATCTGCCCGATAACTCGGTCGACAGCATTTTTTGCATGCGCTTGATGCACCACATTGGTGAGCCTGCGCATCGGTTGGCGATTTTGAAGGAATTTCAGCGGGTTACCCGTGACAGCGTGATTATTTCGCTGTGGGTGGATGGCAATTTCAAGGCATGGAAGCGCAAGCGCACCGAAGCGAAACGTCGCGAGAAAGGTGAGCAGGAAGGTTACCAAAACCGCTTTGTGCTACCGGCTGCTACTGTTGAGGCAGAGTTTGAGCAGGCCGGTTTCCGTGTTCAGGAATCCCTGGACTTCATACCGCTCTACGCCATGTGGCGAGTGTATGTCTTGCGTAAGAGGTAACAGGATGGCAGTTGAGTGCGCAGTAGGCAGTCATGTAGCTCCCGAAGAACGATTCGATTTTTTCTGGCGCCAGCAGGGCGAGTGGGTGGAAGAGCCTAACCGTCGGCGCGGCGGTGAAAGTGGTGTGCAACGGGTGATCAGCCCCAATGGCCGTTTGCTCTACAGCAAGCGCCAGACCGGGCATATCTACCGCAGCCTGCTGCACCCGTTTGGACGCCCGACCGTCTTGCGTGAACGTGATGCCCTCAAAGGACTGCGTTTGCTGGATGTGCGGGTGCCGGAGTTGGTGTTCTGCGAAGCGCGCCGCGACCCGGAGCATCAATGGAAAGCCCTGTTGGTGACTGCGTCCCTGGACGGTTTCGACGAGATCGAAAACTGGTACGCCGCCGGTGGGCGTGAGCAGTACGGCGAACAGGTTCATGAGCGTTTGCTCAAGGAGCTGGCGGGCACCCTGGCGCGCATGCACAAGGGCCGTTGGCAGCATGGTTGCCTCTACATCAAGCACATTTTTGTGCGGGTAACGGGTGAGGGTGACTCGGCCAATGTGGAGGTGGCGTTGCTGGATTTTGAGAAGTGTCGCCAACGTTTGACCGCTTATCGGGCCGCCTCCCACGACATGCTGCAATTGCGCCGCCATTCGTCGTGGAACAGCACCGACTGGAAAAAACTCAGCTACTTTTACGAGACGGCGTTTGGCAGCGCTATCAAGGGTTTAACCAGATGAAGCTAGAAATAGCACGAGGTTTGTTTCTGGTCGGGGCATTGGGCATTGCAGCCCTCGCCCTGGCGGCGTGGGAGCAGCCTCGCACACAGGTTCTGCATGCGGTGCAAGGTGGCGGGCAATGCCTGTTGCCACGCGTCGCCAAGGCCAGTGTGGCGGTCAAACCCGATCATGAGCTGTTGCTGTTCATGTTCGGGATGTCTCAAGGCATGAGGCCGCAAAGTTGAAATTATTCAAACCCCCGGAGAAGGGCCTTGCGATGCGAGGCCCTTTTTTTTGCCTTGAATACCCTGGCGTCAGACCAGGTGCAGGTGGTTGTCCCAAAGCCCGGTCGGCAGCTCCAGTGGTTTGGCCACCAACGGTTTCTGGCGGCAGTCGTAGAAACGGCAGCGCCCCTGGCCTGAGGTGACAACAAACCCATCGGCCACCGCACCCACGCCGGCGCAATCGGGCAGCGGCCCATCCAGGCGCAGCTCACCGCTGTCCATGTCCCAGATAAAGAAGCGATTGCCACGCGGTGCCGTCAGCGCCACCAGCCGCAGCTCACTGTGTACCGCAACGCTGGCGGTGTAGTGCCCCATGGCCTGCAACTGCTCATCAGCCACCGGAAACGCCACGAACGGTTGCCCTGGACGCTTGATCGCCAGCAGCTCGGAACGCTCCTGGGACGGCCCCATGAACTGCTGCCCGGTGAGGATGGTGCCATCGCTGGCAATCCCCATATGCCGCACGCTGTTCATCTGCTGGCCGAGGGTTTCCTTGCTGATCAGCGTGCCGTCGCGGTGCATCAGCACCAAGCTCGGTTCCATGGCGTTGAGGTTCATCTCCACCCGGCTTTCGGCCTCGGTGCGAATGCCTCCGTTGGCCACAATCAGGGTTTCGCCGTCGGGCATCCAGGACACCTGATGCGGGCCTATGCCATGGGTGGAGATCTCACCCGTGTGCACCAGCCGCTCGCCTTCGAATTTATACACGCCGAGCAGGCCACGGCCGGGGTCGGAGGTGTCGTTTTCGGTGGCATACAGCCAGTCGCCGCTCTTGTGAATCACCGCGTGGCCGTAAAAGTGACGATTGGCGTTAGAGGTGATGGTTTGCAGCAGCGTGCCATCGCGCAGGTCGATCAGGTAACTCTCGGTGCCCGGACGGCGGGCGACAAACAGGGCAATCGGCAGCGTCGGATGGTTGATGATGTCGTGGCAGCGTTGGCCGACCTGGGTGGCAAACACGGGCTTGCCGTCCAAGCGGTAACCCACGGCATAGTGTTTGCCGTCCGCATCATCGCGCGCCGACAGCAGCAGCGGGCCCTTGTCTTTGCTTTTAAACAGCGCCCAGCCACCCAAGGTGATTGCACTGAGCAGCACGCTGCCAACGGCCAAAGCCTGTCGCCTGAGCATCATCAGTCACCGTCGTTGGCGTTAAAGCCCAGTTGAATGCCCAGCGCCTTGGCCAGCTCGCCTTCGTGCAGGCGGTGGACGACGTTGAGGCTGTCATAGAGGTCGTTGAGTTGCTGGCGCCCGGCATCGTCGGCCAACAACTCATTGAGGGTGCGCTGGTTGCTGGCAAACAGTTTGAGGGAGGCGGCGTAGGCGGCGTCGATCTTGTCAGCCAATGGCTTCTGGTCCGACGGCAACAGGCCACGCAGGCCCTTGTTGTCGATGCCGACCCATACGGTCTGAGCGGCGGCCAGGCTGGCTTCGAGGCTTTGCAGGGACGACTCGCTGCGCCACGCATCGGCCTGGAACGGCTGCGGGATGCCCTTGGTCTGGCGGCCCATCGGCGTGCCGAGTTTCTTCTTGAGCGTGTCCAGTGCGGTTACCTGCACGCGCAACAGATCGGCGATGGCCTCGTGGGAATCGGCGTAGCGCTGGTTCGGAAACTTGGTCATCTGCGCGAGCATGCCGTCGGTGCTGTTCCAGCTGGCCAGGATCTCTTCGGCCAGGGCTTTCTGGCGCTCGCCAATGGCCACCAGCAGCGGGCAGTAACGGGCTTTCTGGGCTTCGTCAGCGACGTCGGTCTTGGCGTCGTAGAGGATGTATTCGTAGGCCGACAGGCCTTGTACCACAACGCTGGATTTGGCCAGCGCTGCGCCATCGATCTGTGGCTGGGCGGTGACCAGTTGTTCAACCTGGCGACCGACCAGGTTTTTCTTGTCCGGCCAGAACTGCACTTGCCACGAACGGTTGCCTTCGGCCAGCGGGCCGATCAGCAGCGGTTGCAACTCGGCCCAAGCCTTTTGTGCGTGCAGGAAATCGGCGCGGGCGGTCTCCAGGCTTTCCTTGCCCTGGCAGTAGGCGAGGGCGCTGACGGCCAGTTGGCGGTCGGCTTCGACCCAGCGGCTGTAGGTCGGCAGGATCACTTGCTTGGCGATGGCCGCCGAGGTCACGGCCTGCGGGTCTTGTGGCGAGCAGGCGCCCAGTGCGAGGGCGGCCAGGCTGGTGAACAACAACTTGGGACGGAACATGTAGAGCTCCCTTCTGTAATTGGGGCAACGCTTATAAAGAATTCAGGAACGCCAGCAACGCAGCGCGCTGCTCGGCATTAAAGGACAGCACATGCTGCTGCGCCGCGTGTGCTTCACCGCCGTGCCACAGCACGGCTTCGAGCAGGTTGCGGGCGCGGCCGTCATGCAAAAACTGGGTATGGCCACTCACGGTTTGCGTCAGGCCAATGCCCCACAGCGGCGCGGTGCGCCAATCGCGGCCACCGGCCTTGAATTCGCTGCGGTTGTCGGCGAGGCCTTCGCCCATGTCGTGCAACAACAGGTCGCTGTAGGGGTGGATCACTTGGTTGGCCAGCTCAGGCTCGGCGGCAGTCGCGGCCGTGGTGAACGACGGTTTGTGACAACCCTGGCAGCCGGCCTGGTAAAACAGGTTCTTGCCGGCCAGTACCTGCGGCGTGTTGACGCCTCGGCGAGCGGGTACGGCCAGGTTGCGCGTGTAGAACAGCACCAAGCGCAGGATATTGTCGCTGACTTCCGGCTCGCCATCCGGGCCATTGCCATTGGGCGCCTGTTTGCAGGCGACTTGTGCATCGGTGCAATCATCAAAGGGTCTCAGTGACGTGGTGAGGCCCATATCACCAGAAAATGCGTGAACATTTTGTTGATTGAGGTTTGGCTGCCCGGCTTTCCAGCCAAATCGCCCGAGGACGGTGGTGTGCTGGGCGTCGTCCCATACCCGGTTGGCGCGGCCGATGAGGGCTTCCTTGTCGGCGGTTTTTGGGTCGGTGTTGCGCAGGATGTCGGCGTCGCTGATGGCTTCCAGCAGCCCCAGGCCGATCATGGGCGGCGCAATTCGCGCGGAAAAAAGTGTATCTGGATGCATCGGGCCGTAGCCGAGCTGGGAGATTTGCAGGTTGGGCTTGCGCAACTCGACAACGGTGCCGTCCTTGAACGTGACGTTGACCGGTGTGTAGTCCACTCGCACTTTGCCTTCCGGAGCCACGCCGGGCACGGCCATGTCCTGCAGTTGACCGCCGTAGACCGGCTCGGGCACCACGCCGATCTGTTCGATGACCTTGGCATAGGCCGGCGTGCCCGGGATCGACAGGCGCACCAGCATCGACACCGCGTTGGGCGCGTCGGGCAGCGGCGGATGGCCACGGCCGTCTTTGATATGGCAGTTCTGGCAGGCATTGGTGTTGAACAGCGGGCCCAGACCATCCCGTGCGGTGGTGGTGGACGGCGCGATCACCCACGGGCTGCGAAAGAAGCTGTTGCCGACGCTGAAGTCCAGACGGCGGGTAGGGGGCAGGTTGGCCGAGGGTAGGGAGAACGCGTTCTGGTCGCGCTTGTTCACCGTCGTGGCGCCACCGCTGCGCGATTCACCCGGCTCGGCCTTGGTGAAGCGAGGGGCGTCATCGCAGGCCGTGAGGCTCAAGGCCATCAATGCTGCGGACAGGCGAAAAAGCGAACGGAACATCGAGTTTCCTGAACGGCGGCTGAAAATAAGGTCGCAAAGTCTAACAGGGCGGGGCGGATTGAATAAGAGCAATTATCGTTTGGTCCAATCCGATTCAATCCCGCTAGAATGGCCGCACATTTTTCTCTGGAGGTGGCCAATGCAGGCTCTCGACGCTTTGCTCAACCGTGTTTCCGTGCCGCGTTTGCTGGAGCCGGCGCCGACCCAGGAGCAGCGCGACGTGCTGTTCGCCGCCGCCATGCGCGCGCCTGACCACGGCCAACTGCGCCCATGGCGTTTCCTCACTGTGGAAGGCACCGCCCGTGAGCAAATGGGCACGTTGCTGGCCGAGGCCGCCCGCCTGCAAGACGCCGACGCACCGCAAGCGGTGATCGACAAGGCCCAGAACGGCCCGCTGCGTGCGCCGCTGGTGGTGGTGGTGATTGCCCGGTTGCAGGAGCACTTCAAGGTGCCCAAGTCCGAGCAACTGTTGGCCGCCGCCTGTGCAGCCCACGGCATCCTGCTGGCGGCCTACGCCCAGGGGATCGGTGCGGTGTGGCGCACCGGTGAATTGTCCTACTCAGCCCACGTCGCCAAAGGCCTCGGGCTGACGGCGGATGAGGAAGTGATTGGCTTCCTGTACCTGGGCACGCCGCAGAACCCGCCGCGCACGGCGGGCAAAGAAGACGTAGCAGCGTTCGTCCAGGCCTGGCCCGGGCGTTAATCTGTAGGAGCCGGCTTGCCGGCGATAGCGGTGTGTCAGCCAATAGAGTCATTGCTGACCCACCGCCATCGCGGGCAAGCCCGGCTCCCACAGGGTTTAGCGTGGGGTTTGAATAAGCGGTCAGACCTTGAACTGGTCCATCAGCGTCATCTGCTGCGTCGCCAGGGCATTGAGCTGGCTGCTGATGGCCGCCGACTCAGTGGCCTGGCCGGTCAGGGTTTCGGTCACGGTGCGGATCGCCGAGACGTTGCGGTTGACCTCTTCGGCCACGGCGCTCTGTTGTTCGGCGGCGCTGGCGATCTGCAGGTTCATGTCGCTGATCACCGTCACCGCATCGCTGATCTTGCCCAAGGCCTGCACGGCTTGATGGATCTGCCCGGCGTTGCTTTGCGCCTGGCTCTGGCTGGAATGCATGGTCGCGACCACGCCGCGAGTGCCAGTCTGGATGCGTTCGATCACCAGGCGGATTTCCTCCACGGAATCCTGGGTGCGTTTGGCCAGGTTGCGTACTTCGTCAGCCACCACTGCAAAACCCCGGCCGCTTTCCCCGGCACGAGCCGCTTCGATGGCGGCATTCAGCGCGAGCAGGTTGGTCTGCTCGGCGATGCTGCGGATCACTTCCAGCACTGAACCGATCTGCTCGCTGTTCACCGCCAGAGCTTCGACTTCGCTCACCGCCTTACTGACTTCTTCGGCCAGGGTGGTGATGTCACGTGTGCTCTGCTCAATGATCGACATGCCTTCACGCGCCGACTGGTCAGCTCCGCGTGCCGCACTCGCGGCATTGGATGCGCTGTTGGCCACATCGTGGGCGGTGGCACTCATCTCGTTGGACGCGGTGGCCACTTGGTCGATTTCGCGGAACTGCACTTGCATGCCTTCGCTGGTCTGGCGTGCGATGGCCGAGGACTGGTCGGCGGTGCCACGGGCTTCGGTGATGCTTTGCTTGATCTGCGCGATGGTCGGTTGCAGCTTGTCGAGGAAACGGTTGAACCAGTTGGCCAGCTCGCCCAATTCATCCTTCTTGGCGTAGGCCAGGCGCTGGGTGAGGTCGCCTTCGCCGCTGGCGATGTTCTTGAGCATGGCCGCCACGTTGTTAATGGGGCGGGTGACGCCGGTTGCGGTCAGCCAGATCAGCAGCAAGCCGAGCAAGGCGGCCGCGGCGCCGACCAGCAATGCCTTGAAGGTGGAGGCGGCCTGGGCTTTGTTGAGCACGCCTTGCAGCTTCACGGTATCGGCCAGCATCACGTCTTTGGGCAGCTTGATTACGATGCCCCAGGCTTTGGCGTCGGCAATCGGCTTGACCGGGTACACGGCGCGGATGGTGTCGTCCTGTTCACGGATCATCTGTGTGTTACTGGCCAGCAACTGCACAATCTCTTTGCCTTCGGCGCCGATGGTGTCGATCAGGTTCTTGCCGACTTTGTCCGGTTGGCCGCTGTAGGCCGCGATCAAGCCGGTACCGGCCAGGATTTCCAGGTGCGCCGCACCATCGAACAGTTCTTTTTGCGCAGCGTCCGTCACGGCCTGCAGGGTGTTGAGGGCGATATCGATCCCCACCACGCCAATCACTTTACCGTCTACCAGCAAGGGCAGGGCGATGGTGGTCATCAGCATCGATTTACCGGCCACTTCGTCGGCGTAAGGGTCCAGCAGGCACACATTGCGGGTGTCCCGTGGGCAGGTGTACCAGATGTTGTAGGGCGTACCGCTGAGGTTGGGGGTGGTCTTGGTGAGGTCGTCCTCGACCATGATGGTGTTCAGGCCATCGCCACCGGCGCGGCTCCAGTAACTGGAGAAGCGGCCTTTTTCATTGGAGACGCGTGCCTTGTCGTCGATGAACTCGCTGTCCTTGCCATCCAGGCCGTTGGGTTCGAAGGACAGCCAGATGCCGAGCACCTTGCTGTTGCGCTCGAACGTGGTCTTGAGGCTTTGGTTGAGTTCTTCACGCAGGGCGCCGGCTTCAAGCCCGCGCTTGGCGGCGGTGGTGCGCAAGCCTTTGATCTGGTCGGCCAGCGCGGTGATGACGATCAGGTTTTCACCGAAGGTTTTCTGCAACTGCACCGCTTGTTCCGCGGCCTTGGCTTGCAACAGGTTTTGCACGCTGTGGGTGAGCATCCGCGAGCTTGAATCACTGACCACTCGGTTGTTCTGATCGGCCTCGTACAGGTTGACCCCCACCACCAGCGCGATGACGCCCAAGAGGCACAGGCCGGACAACAGCACGATTTTCAAGCGGATTGAGAGGGTGTCGAACATAGGTTCACTCGCGTATGGACTTGTTGGAATGCAAGCAGGGCGAGCCAAGTCCATTCGGCGCTATATCCGGAACATCGGCGTTATGGGATGTTTCATGAGGGGAAGGCGATGAGCGGTAGGCAAAAGGCTACACGCAGCGTTATACGGGGGCTGCAAGCCGTTCCGGGCGGGACCAGATCCACAGGTTGCCCAGGCTCATCCCGGCAATGGCCAGGTACACCGGCCAGCCGTGTTCGAGCATGACCAGCATCAGCACGGCGCAGACCAACATGCTGATGGTGGCGCTGATTTTGGCGCGGCGCGCGATGATTTTGCCGTTGCGCCAGTTGAACAGGATCGGCCCGAACAACCGGTGGTTTTCCAGCCAGGCACTCAGGCGCGGCGAACTTTTGGTAGCGGCCCAGGCGGCGAGCAGGATGAATTCGGTGGTGGGCAAACCCGGGATGACAATCGCCACCAACCCGATGCCCAGGCTGACGTAGGCCAGCAGGCCGAAGAGGATCTGCGCGATTTTCGAGGTGGATTGGGTTTTGCCGGTCATGGGGAGTGATTTGCAGAGAGAGGGATTACACCCATTGTAGGAGCCGGCTTGCCGGCGATGAGGCCTTTGAAATCAGCGCAAGGCTGATGGCCTTATCGCCGGCAAGCCGGCTCCTACAGGGAGTGTTGAATCAGGCGAATTCAGGGGCGCTAGCGTACGCCTGTTCCAGTAGCACGGTGAAGCGCACGAACGCGTCGATTGCACCTTTTTCCACCGCTGCTTCTTCTTCGGCGCTGAAATCCAGGCCGTCGAGGGTGCGGGTGAAGCTCTTCCAGCCTTCGGCACGACCACCGGCCGGCTCACCGAGGTGGCGGGCGCCGAAGGTTTCGCTCAGGCCCAGGCCCACGGCGCGCTTGATCAGGAACGCAGCGCCCAGCTTGGAACCTTCGGACACAAACAGCCAGCCCAGGGCTTCGGCCTTGCTCGGGTTTTTCACCGCGCCCGCAACGGGGGCCGGTACGTCGGTGTCCAGGTCGCCCAGGTCCAGTTTGGCGGCTTCTGCGCGGCAGCGTGCCGCCAGGTCCGGCACAATCTTGATCAACTCGGCGTCGTTGTACAGCGCAACCAGTTCCGATTGGAACAGGTACTGCGCCACCACGAAGCGGGCGAAGTTGGCCTGGGTTTCAAACGGCGCGTGAGCCTTGACCAGGGCGTCGAGCTTGGTGTGTGGCTCGTTGGTGATCTGGTTCAGGCGCTGGGAGCGCAGGCTTGGGCGTTCTGCGGTAGGGGAAGCGGTCATCGGAAGAGTCCTTGAGAAGGGTAGCGCCTTGTGGCTCTAAAGAGAGCTGTTATCAACTAGACGAACAAGAAGACGCAGCACAGTAAAAAATCCTCACCCCGCCGATGAAATTCCAGCGGGGTGAGGCGGGCGTTATCAGATGTCCCAGATCAGGTTGATCGCAAAGTTTCGGCCCGGCTGGGTCAGGCGGTCGAGGTTGGCGGGCGCGGTCACGCCGGCTTCGCCGACACCGTCGTAGCTGCGCACGTCATCCCAGTTCCAGTACTTCTTGTCGGTCAGGTTGTACACGCCGCCGTTGATGGTCACGTCGTCGGTGACTTTGTAGAAGGCGGTCAGGTCCAGCACGCCGAAGCCCGGGGTTTTGAAGGGCGCACTGGTGCTGCCATCGGGGGCGTGGAAGGTGGTGCTGTCCACACGGTTCTGCTTTTTCACCAGGGTCCAGCTCAGCAGGCCGCCGTAGTTGTCCTGGTCGTAACCCAGGCCGAACACGCCTTTGAGCGGGTTGACGCTGTTTAGCGGCTCGCCGTTGTCGTCGTTGCGGCCATAGGTGTAACCGACGGAACCCTGGGTGTAGAGGCCTTGCGGTGCACCGAACGCATCAAGGTTCAGGCGGCCCTTGGCTTCAATGCCCTTGATGGTGGCGTGCTTGATGTTGTTGGCTTCGAACTGCTGCACGGTGCCGCCGGCGACGGAGGCGTCTTCGTCAATGAAGTCGCGGTATTTGTTGTAGAAAACGGCGACGTCGAACGAGCCCTCGTCGAAGTTGCCGCGAATCCCGGTTTCAATGCCTTTGCTGGTTTCCGGCTTGAGGTTCGGGTTGGGCTCGACGGTGTAGCCCTGGTTCAGGTTTTCGAAACGGCCGTACAGCGCTTTCGCCGATGGCGTGCGGAAACCTTCGGCGTATTGGCCGAACCAGGTGTAATGGTCGGTCAGCGCGTAGGTCAGGCCGAACTTGGGGGTGACGCGGTGCCAGGTTTTGTCGGCATCGCTGTGGTCATAGATCCGCGTCGGGTCAACGGTGTTGAGGAACTCTTCGGTCAGCTTGGGCTTGAGCTGGGTGTAGTCGTAGCGCACGGCCGGCAGGAAGGTCCATTTGTCCCAGGTGATCTGGTCCTGGGCGAACAGCGAATAGGTGTTGATGGTCGGGTCCGGGAAGTCGCTGGCCTTTTTCACGCTGTCGCTGGCCTGTGGGCTCGGTGCGCCAATGGCCGTGCAACCGCCGCCGACGGCCAGGCAGGTCGCGCCGCCTTCGCGGGAGCCGGTGACTTTTTGTTGTTTCAGGGTGGTGCCGTAGGTCACCTGATGATCCGTTTCGCCGATGCTGAAGGCCTTGTCCAACTGCGCGTCGAATACCCACTGTTTTTCTTCATACAGGGTTTCGCGGGTGCGCAACACGCGGCGTGAGGGTTGGTAGATCTCGGCAGTGGTCTGGTCGGTCTTGGCGATCTGGTAGTTGAGGCTGGTCTTGATGTGATCGGCAATCGGCGAGTCGAGGGCGAAGCGGTTTTCAATGGCGAAACGTTCACGGGTGATGGTGTCGTTACCCGAACGTGCACGGTAGAAGTTGAAGCCACGGCCGCCGGTGAACGGGCCGCCCACAGCGTTTTTCAGGTTCACGTCGCGGTCGTCCTTGAACTTCTCGTAGGTGAGGCCCAGGCGGTTGTCATCGCCGTAGTTCCAGCCCAGTTTGGCCAGCACGTTGGTGGTGCGCGCATCTTCCGGGTTGGCGCCGGTGCGGGCGAGGCCGGTGGCGTTGTTGCCATCGTAGGATTCCATCTCGTGGCCATTGCGCTGGCTCAGGTGCAGCAAACCGTCGAAGTCCTGCACGCGTCCGGCGACGGTGCCGGAGGTCAGCCAGCTGTCGTCGGCCGAGCTGTAGCCGGTTTTCAAGCGGGCGCCGTAGTCCTGGCCGGGCTTGATGATGTCATCCGAGTCGAGGGTGAAATAGCTGACGGCGCCGCCGATGGCGCTGCTGCCGTACAGGGCCGAGGCCGGGCCACGCAGGATTTCCACACGCTTGACGATTTCCGGGTCGACGTAGTTGCGACGGGTCTTGGCGTAGGGGCCGTTGAAGAAGTTGTCCGGTACTTCGACGCCGTCGACCTGGGTGAGGATGCGGTCACCGTCGATGCCGCGAATGTTGTAGCCCGCATTGCTGGCGCGGGTGCCGGCACCGCCGACGGATACGTTGGGCTCGTAGCGCACCAGTTCACGAATGGTGTTCACGTTGTCGCGGTCCAGGTCCTGGCGATCATGCACGGTGACGGTGCTGGGCACGCTGCTCACGTCCTGCTCGGTGCGGGTGGCGCTGATGGTCACCTGTTGCAGGTTGAGAGTGCTGCCGGCGGCACGTTTTTCCAACACGATGTTGTTGTTGCCCAGTTTGCGGTAGCTCAGGTTGGTCCCCACCAACAAGCGATCCAGGGCTTTTTCTGGTGTCAGCGGGCCGCGCACGCCAGGTGACGACACACCCTGGCCCAGTTCAGCAGGCAGGCCGACTTGCCAGCCGGTCACCGCGGTGAACGCGTTCAATGCCGAGACCAGCGGTTGTTGTTCGATGCTGAAGGTGTAGTTGCCGTGGCTACGCGCGGCCGGTTCAGTGGCCGTGGCGGCCATGACTGGCGTTGCGGCCAGCAGGATGGCGGCGGTCAGCAAGGACAGAACGGGCGAAGAAGACCGGCGATTGAAACAAGAGGACATCGAGAGCGCTCCGGGGGTACGAATCTTATAGTTGCGAACCGAACCAAATAGGAATCAGTTGCATTGGCTAAGACGAGACGTACCACCGACAGCTATCGAGTAAAAATAATTCTCATTTAGTTCAGGATGACCAGCGCGGGGTATTCCGAGAGCTTGGCCGAGGTGATGTGGGCCAGGGAACGCACCACGTCCAGCGGCTGGTCGAGGCGGTAATTGCCGGTGACCGCGACACTGGCGAGCTTGTCGTTGTTATTCACGATCCAGCCCGGGTAGTAGCGGCGCAGCTCGGCGAGTACTTCGCTCATCGGGCAGTTTTCGAAAATCAGCCGGCCCTGCACCCAGGCCAGGTCTTTGTTGAGATCAAGCTTGGCCGGTTGGCCGAAACCTGTGGGGCCGATACGGATGCTTTCACCGGCGCTCAGGCGTACGCGTGCATCGTTGACGGTATTGCTCAGGTCGACATCGCCGCGCTGTACCTGCACCTGGGCTTCGCCATTGAGGTAACGCACGGCGAAGGAGGTGTCGCGCACGCTCGCCCGCACCGGGCCTGCATCGATTTCCAGCGGCAGTCCATGGGTGGGCAGAACCTCGAAAAACGCCTCGCCCTGGTACAGGCGCGCGATGCGCTGGTGATCCTTGATGCTGCTGGAAAACGCCGAGTTGGTGTTGAGCAATACTTTGGAGCCGTCGTCCAGCTGCAGGCGCTGGCGTTCGCCCACCACGGTGAGGTGGTCGGCTTGCAGGCGCACGGGCAAGTTGCTGAAGCTGAACAGGCCGATCAGCAGCACGGCGGCGGTGGCCAAGGGTTTCCAGTGCGGTTTGAGCCGCCGCCAGGCCGACGGCTTGCGCGGTGCTGCCAGCGCCACGGCGGCGCTGTACACCGGCGCGCCACCCCAGGCAGCCTGGGCTTTGGCGAAGGCGTGGACGTGGGCAGGGTCTTTGGCCAGCCAAGCCTCGAACTCGGCCTGTTGCCCGGGTTGCGGGCACTGCAAGGCGATCAGCCAGTCGAGGGCTTGGTCCATAGCCACGTCTTGCAGCACCTCATGAGCCAGCTCATGGGGGCGCAGTTTATTCGGGTCCGTCACGGTGTTCCTCGGGTCTTCGCCACGTCTTATTCATCTTTCCTACAGCCTGGATCGACCTATCTGCCGGGTGAAGCTTAAGGCTGATCCAGCCGTTCGGCCACACCTACACAGATGGCCATGATCAATTTCAGTTCCTTTTGCACCGTGCTCAAGGACACGTCGAGCTGATCGGCGATCTCCTGATAGCTGCAACCGTGCAGGCGGCTGAGGATGAAGATCTGTTGCTGGCGGGCGCTCAACTGGCCGAGGCTGACGCTCAGGTGCTCAAGCAATTGCTCGGCCTGAGTGGCGTCTTCCGGGGTGCTGATGGGGGCGACGACGCTTTGCAGGATGTCCAGCGGCACATCTTCCTGCAAGGTGCGAGCCTGGATCCTGCGCGAACGCAGGTGATCCAGCGCCAGGTTGCGCGCGGTTTGATAGACGAAAGGTTCGAGGTGATCGATGGGCCGCTCGCTCAAGGCCCGGGTGACGCGCAGGTAGGTTTCCTGCAACAGGTCCTCTGCGGTGCTGTGGTTATTCACCATCCGCTGCAAGGTGCGAAGCAGAATCACCCGTTGGGTGAGAAAGACGTGGTTGAAGCGAGATTGGCTCACAGTGATACCAGACCGATTTGCAGTGAATGATAATGCTTATCATCAACTCAAATGGCAAGTGGCACGTTGGCCGGCGTTGCAAAACCTTGTAGGAGCCGGCTTGCCGGCGATGCAGGCAACTCGGTTTCCTGGAAAACCGTGTCGATGCGATCGCCGGCAAGCCGGCTCCTACAAGGGTTGAGGATTATTCGGCGTTGCACAGCGCCAGGCAGTTATCCAACATACGGTTGGAGAAACCCCACTCGTTGTCGTACCAGGCCAGCACTTTCAGCAATTTGCCACTGACCTTGGTGTGATTGGCATCGAAAATCGACGACAGCGGGTTGTGGTTGAAATCGCTCGAAACCAGCGGCAGGGTGTTGTAGCCGAGGATCTTCGAGTGTTGGCTGGCTTCCTTGAGCAGCGCATTGACCTCTTCGGCCGTGGCGTCTTTTTTCAGGGTGACGGTGAGGTCCACCAGCGACACATTGATCACCGGTACACGCACGGCCATGCCGGTCAGCTTGCCGGCCAGTTCCGGCAGCACCAGGCCCACGGCTTCGGCGGCGCCGGTCTTGCTCGGGATCATGTTCTGGGTGGCCGAGCGCGCACGGTACGGGTCGGTGTGATAGACGTCGGTCAGGTTCTGATCGTTGGTGTAGGCGTGAATGGTGGTCATCAGGCCGCTTTCGATACCCAGTTCACGGTGCAGCACCTGCGCCACAGGCGCCAGGCAGTTGGTAGTGCACGACGCGTTGGAGATGATCTGGTGGGATTGACGCAAAATGTCATGGTTAACCCCATAAACCACGGTCGCATCAGCGCCCTTGGCGGGTGCAGAGATGATCACCTTGCGCGCACCAGCGGTAATATGGGCGGCGGCCTTGTCGCGGTCGGTGAACAGGCCGGTGCATTCGAACACCACGTCGATCTTGTGCGCAGCCCATGGCAGCTCGGCCGGGTTGCGAATGGCGCTGACGGCGATCCGGTCACCATTGACGGTCAGGCTTTCCTGATCGTGGGCGACCTCTGCTTCGAAAGTGCCATGCACGGTGTCGTACTTGAGCAGGTGGGCATTGATTGCGCTGTCGCCCAAATCATTGATGGCGACGATCTGCAAATCCTGACGGTAGCCTTGGGTATACAGTGCGCGCAGGACATTACGGCCGATACGGCCAAAACCATTGATTGCGATACGAAGAGTCATTGGAAAGTGCCTGTCGTCGATTTGTTGTAAGAATTACAAGATTATTCGCATAAAAATAGAAAACAAGCCTTTTTAGTGGCAATATTTTGTTCAATCTACAACGAGTGACCTGAATCAACTGGTCCGATTGGTCAAGCAACACCCTGCCAACCTCTTCGCGGCGGGCGTTTGACCAGCATAGACACTCAGGTCGCCACATCCGTTAGCCTGGAGTTCTACACATGCATCCCCGCGTCCTTGAGGTCACCGAACGGCTTATCGCCCGCAGCCGCGCCACCCGCGAGGCCTACCTTGCGCTCATTCGCGGCGCAGCCAGCGACGGTCCGATGCGCGGCAAGCTGCAGTGCGCCAACTTCGCCCATGGCGTGGCCGGTTGCGGCACTGAAGATAAAAATAGTCTGCGCATGATGAATGCCGCCAACGTGGCAATTGTTTCGTCATATAACGACATGCTCTCGGCGCACCAGCCGTACGAACATTTCCCTGAACAGATCAAGAAAGCCCTGCGCGAAGTCGGCTCGGTCGGCCAGTTCGCCGGTGGCACTCCCGCCATGTGCGACGGCGTGACCCAAGGCGAGCCCGGCATGGAGCTGAGCCTGCTCAGCCGTGAGGTCATTGCCATGTCCACGGCGGTAGCGCTGTCCCACAACATGTTCGACGCGGCGCTGATGCTGGGCATTTGCGACAAGATCGTACCGGGCCTGATGATGGGCGCACTGCGCTACGGTCACCTGCCGATGGTCTTCGTGCCGGGTGGCCCGATGCCGTCGGGTATCTCCAACAAGCAAAAGGCCGACGTGCGCCAGCGCTACGCCGAAGGCAAGGCCACCCGCGAAGAGTTGCTGGAGTCGGAGATGAAGTCCTACCACAGCCCGGGCACCTGCACCTTCTACGGCACCGCCAACACCAACCAGTTGCTGATGGAAGTGATGGGCCTGCACCTGCCGGGCGCCTCGTTCGTCAACCCGTACACGCCGCTGCGTGACGCGCTGACCCGCGAAGCCGCGCACCAGGTCACGCGCCTGACCAAGGCCAATGGCAACTTCACGCCGATCGGCGAGATCGTCGACGAAAAATCCATCGTCAACTCCATCGTCGCCCTCAATGCCACCGGTGGTTCCACCAACCACACCCTGCACATGCCGGCCATCGCCATGTCGGCGGGCATCATCCTCACCTGGCAGGACATGGCCGACCTCTCCGAGGTGGTGCCGACCCTGTCCCACGTGTATCCGAACGGCAAGGCCGACATCAACCACTTCCAGGCGGCGGGCGGCATGTCGTTCCTGATCCGCGAGCTGCTCGAAGCCGGCTTGCTGCACGAAGACGTCAACACCGTGGCCGGCAAGGGCCTGAGCCGCTACACCCAGGAGCCGTTCCTGGTGGACGGCGAACTGATCTGGCGCGACGGCCCTATCGAGAGCCTCGACGAAACCATCCTGCGCCCCGTGGCCCGGGCATTCTCGCCGGAAGGCGGCCTGCGTGTGATGGAAGGCAACCTCGGCCGTGGCGTAATGAAAGTCTCGGCCGTGGCCCTTGAGCACCAGGTCGTCGAAGCACCGGCGGTGGTGTTCCAGGACCAGCAAGACCTGGCCGATGCGTTCAAGGCCGGCCAGCTGGAAAAGGATTTCGTTGCGGTGATGCGCTTCCAGGGCCCGCGCTCCAACGGCATGCCCGAATTGCACAAGATGACCCCGTTCCTCGGTGTGTTGCAGGACCGTGGCTTCAAAGTGGCCCTCGTAACAGACGGGCGTATGTCCGGCGCCTCGGGTAAGATCCCCGCCGCGATTCACGTCAACCCCGAAGCCCAGAGCGGCGGGCCGCTGGCGCGAGTGCAAGATGGCGATATCATTCGCGTCGATGGCGTCACCGGCACCTTGGAGCTTAAGGTGGACGCCGAAGAATTTGCAGCGCGCACGCCTGCCACGGGCCTGTTGGGCAATAACGTGGGGGCCGGTCGCGAGCTGTTTGCATTTATGCGCTTGGCCGCAAGCTCCGCAGAGCAAGGCGCCAGCGCCTTTACCGCTGCTTTGGAGACGCTTAAGTGAAGCTTGCGCTGGTCGGTGATATCGGGGGCACCAACGCCCGTTTTGCGTTGTGGCGGGACCAGGAACTGCATTCGATCCGCGTGCATGCCACGGCGGATCACCAAAGCCCTGAGGAGGCCATCAAGGTCTACCTCAAGGAAGAAGGCCTGGAAATCGGGGACATCGGCGCGGTGTGCCTGTCAGTCGCCGGGCCGGTGAGTGGGGATGAATTTAAATTCACCAACAACCACTGGCGCCTGAGCAAGACTGCGTTTTGCAAAACCCTGCAGGTGGATGAACTGCTGCTGGTCAACGACTTCTCGGCCATGGCCCTGGGCATGACCCGCCTTAAGCCGGACGAATTCCGCGTGGTCTGCGAAGGCACGCCGGAACCATTGCGCCCAGCGGTGGTGATCGGCCCGGGCACCGGCCTGGGCGTCGGCACCCTGCTGGATTTGGGTGGCGGCCGTTGGGCAGCGTTGCCGGGGGAGGGCGGCCATGTCGACCTGCCCTTGAGCAGCCCGCGTGAAACCCAGCTGTGGCAACACATCTACACTGAGATCGGCCACGTCAGCGCCGAGACCGCCTTGAGTGGTGGCGGCTTGCCGCGTGTGTACCGCGCGATTTGTGCGGTCGACGGCCATACGCCGGTGCTCGATACGCCCGAAGCCATTACCGCAGCCGGCCTGGCGGGTGACCCGGTGGCGATGGAAGTGTTGAACCAGTTCAGCATCTGGCTGGGCCGGGTAGCCGGGAACAACGTGTTGACCACGGGTGGACGCGGCGGTGTGTATATCGTGGGCGGGGTGATTCCCAGGTTTGCCGACTTCTTTATCAACAGCGGCTTTGCCAAGAGCTTCGGTGACAAGGGCTGCATGAGTGACTACTTCAAAGGCATTCCGGTGTGGTTGGTGACGGCGCCTTACTCCGGGTTGACTGGGGCGGGCGTGGCGTTGGAGCAGGCATTTGCGTAGACAGTGATGGCGCCATCGCAGGCAAGCCAGCTCCCACAGTTGGAATGCATTTCCCTGTAGGAGCCGGCTTGCCGGCGATGAGGCCCCGAAGAACACCCCATAACAACAAGGAGGACCCCGTGAGCGTAATCAGTAAATCGATTCTCCTCGTCGACGACGACCAGGAAATCCGCGAATTGCTGCAAACCTACCTCAGCCGCGCCGGTTTCCAGGTGCGTGGGGTGCCGGACGGTGCGGGGTTCCGTCAGGCGATGAACGAGGCGCCCTGCGACCTGGTCATCCTCGATGTGATGTTGCCGGACGAAGACGGTTTCAGCCTCTGCCGCTGGATCCGCCAGCACCCACGCCAGGCGCAGGTGCCGATCATCATGCTCACCGCCAGCTCCGACGAAACCGACCGCGTGATCGGCCTGGAGCTGGGCGCCGACGACTACATCGGCAAACCCTTCAGCCCCCGCGAATTGCAGGCTCGCATCAAGGCGTTGCTGCGCCGTGCCCAGTTTGGCCAGGAGCGCAGTGGCGCGGGCGATGTATTGGTCTTTGACGAGTGGCGCCTGGACATGATCAGCCACCGGCTGTTCCACGTGGATGGCGAAGAGGTGATTCTCTCGGGTGCCGACTTTGCCCTGCTCAAATTGTTTCTCGACCACCCCCAACAAATTCTCGACCGCGACACCATCGGCAACGCCACCCGGGGCCGGGACCTGATGCCGCTGGACCGTATCGTCGACATGGCCGTCAGCCGCTTGCGCCAGCGCCTGCGCGATACCGAAAAACCTCCGCGACTGATCCGCACCGTGCGTGGCAGCGGTTATCAACTGGCAGCCAGCGTGGTTGCCGGCAATGCCCACTGAGCATTTGACCGAGCGCCGCCGTCGCTTCCCGGTGCCGCGTTCGCTGCTGGGGCGGATGCTCTTGCTGACGTTGCTGGCGGTGTTGTTTGCCCAGGCGCTGTCGAGCGTGATCTGGGTCTCGCAATTGCGCGCCACCCAGCTCGAAGGCCTGGTCACCAGCGCCCGTAGCCTGGCGCATTCGATGACGGCCAGCGTGAGTTACTTCCGTTCGTTGCCGGTGGCCTATCGCCCGTTGGTCCTGGACCAATTGCGCAGCATGGGCGGCACCCGTTTTGTGGTGACCCTTAACGACCGTCCCCTGGACATGGCCATCCTGCCCCAGACCCCGCGCAAGCAAGCGGTGCTGGAGGCGGTGGATGAAGTGCTGCGCCAGACCCTGGGCGCCGACGTGCATATCTCGGTGGAATTCGTCAGCGCCGAAGACCTGCGCATCTTCAACGCCGGCTTGAAGCTTGATGAGCTGCCGCGCTCTTGGGCGCACTATGCGCTGACCCTCGAACCGGTGAACCCGCCGGTGCTGGTCACCCAGATCCAACTCGCACCCGGCGAATGGCTGTACATCGCCTCGCTGCTGCCCGAGCCCTACACCAGCCTTGAAGAGCAAGGCCTGCCGTCCCAGCAAGTGTGGTTCATCGTGCTCACCAGCGGTTTCCTGCTGCTGTTCATCGGCCTGCTGGTGCACTGGCAGAGCCGGCCACTCAAGCGCCTGGCGCGGGCCGCGCGGGACATGTCCCTGGGCGCCGATGTAGAACCGGTGGCCGAAGGCGGCGGCAGTGAAGTGGTGGAAGTGGGGCGGGCCTTCAACGCCATGCGTGAACGCATCAGCCGTTACCTCACCGAGCGCAGTCAGTTGTTCAGCGCCATTTCCCACGACCTGCGCACCCCGATCACGCGGCTGCGCTTGCGTGTGGAACTGCTGGAAGACGAGAACCTGCAAACCAAGTTCGGGCGCGACCTGGACGAACTGGAGTTGTTGGTCAAAGGCGCGCTGCAATGCGTGAAAGACACCGACATCCACGAAAACATCGAGCCCGTAGACCTCAACCACGTCCTCGATTGCTTGGTGGAACCCTACCTCGCCCCCAACGGCAACGGCCGGATCACCCAGGACGGCCGTGCGCTGGCGCCGTACCCGGGCAAGCCGCTGGCGCTCAAGCGCTGCATTGGCAACCTGATCGACAACGCCTTGAAGTACGGGCAGAACGCGCACCTGCACATCGAGGACGATGGCGCGGAATTTATCCTGCACGTCGATGACGAAGGCCCGGGCGTGCCGGAGCAGCGCCTGGAGCAAGTCTTCGAACCGCACTTTCGCCTCGCCGGCCAGCAGCAGGGTTACGGCCTGGGCCTTGGGATTGCGCGCAACATTGCGCACAGTCATGGCGGGGAAGTGAGTTTGCAGAATTTGCGCGAGGGTGGATTGCGGGTCACCTTGCAGCTCCCTCGCACTCTCGACTGACTACACCGCATCCCTTGTAGGAGCGCGGGGGGGGGGGGGGGGGGGGGGGGGGGGGGGGGAGGGGGG